>CAZMHN010000004.1:437-45580 GCA_964566145.1 uncultured Gammaproteobacteria bacterium | reverse complement strand
TACGCTACAGCGTAACCAGCCAGGAAAACGTGGCGCTTTTGGAACAAAGGCTCAAGGAGCTTGATGAAATGGAAAACTTCGGGCCTGTTCCCATCACCATCATAGACGGCCGGGTGCTGGTGGGGTTTGATGAATCAGTGGGCCAGGACATACGCCAAACCGCACTGCGGCTCATTGGCACAAGCGCCGCCGCCATTCCGCCCGCGCCGCCGGTTCAGGATGCCGCCCTTCCAGAAACTGTGGGCGAAGACACCGAACAGTCGCCTTCCGCAGGCACACCACAGCCGGAACCGCGCCAAGAAGCGAAGCAGGACAAGCCTCTGCCGATGCTGGCCGTAACACTTGGATTCATAGACGGGTTCAACGTATGCTCTCTAGGGGCCCTGGTGCTCATCCTGTCACTTGTGCTCGCCATGGGCAGCCGCAGGCGCATGGCGCTATTGGGCGGACTGTTCATACTCACGACCGCCCTGGTATACGGCGCGCTCATTTTTGCCTGGTACGGATTGTTCAAGATACTGGCGCCCCACCTGGGGACCCTGGGACTGGTGGTCGGGCTGATCGGCATTGGAGGAGGCTTGTATTTCCTCAGGGAGTTCGCACGCATGCGGAAAGAGGGGGTGGCATGCGACGCCCAAGGCATGCCGATGATAGGCAAAGCAAGCCGTCTGGTGCAACAAGCCTTCCAAAACCGGGCCGGCCTGCTGGCTTTGGCCGGGACGGTGCTTGTCTTTGCCGCCGTCGTGACTGCGGTTGAATTCCCGTGCTCGGCCGCCGTACCGCTGGTATTCGCCGGCGCCCTGGCAGAGGCTAGCCTTTCGACCGCCGCTTCGCTTGGGCTCATGTCCTTGTTCCTAGTATTCTATCTATTGGACGAGCTCATTGTTTTCGGCGTGGCGGTGTGGAAGCTGTCGCTTTGGATGACCTCGCCCAAGTTCACGCTATGGAGCACCCTAGCGGCCGGGCTTTTGCTTATGGCTCTCGGCGGGTACTACGCGGGTAGCGTGCTTCTGGCTGGCTGACCAGACGGCCGAGTAGAGACCGCTCTTATACCGACTTTAGACGACCATCATGTCCGGCCTGGCATTTCTCACGCTCCTGGCCGCATTCACGGCCAGATACGTAGCGCCTTTATCTCCCCTGCCGGAAGCGCCGATTCGCCGCATGCCCCAAGAGGTGAAGGCGATTTACGTGACGTCATCCACCGCGCACCTTGCCGGACGAATGAACGAGCTAAGGCAACTCATCCGCGACACCGAGCTCAACGCCGCAGTTATAAACACCAAAGAGCCGTTCGGTCCCAAGATGGACGAGACGCTGAAGACGGTCGTGGAGGAACTGCATGCGGAAGGCGCGTGGGTCATTGCGCGGCATGTGGTGTTTCAGGACGACGACCTGGCCCAGAAGCGGCCTGAGCTGGCGCTGAAACGCGCCAGCGGCGCGCTGTGGAAAGACAAGGGCGGACGTGCCTGGGTGGACCCGGCCGACGAAAAAGTCTGGGAGTACAACCTAGCGCTCATGCGCCAGGCTTTGGGCTTAGGCTTCGACGAAGTGAATCTGGACTACATCCGGTTCCCGACCGACGGAGACGTGAAGAATGCCATTTATCCTTCGTGGGACGAAACTGTACCAAAGGAAGAGATACTGCGTGATTTCCTCTCGTGGCTAAACCCAAGACTAAAAGCCGGATACCCGGGCGCCATGCTTTCCATAGACGTCTACGGCGAAACCTTCCTAAGGGACACCGGCGGCAGTACTGGCCAACGCATGAGCCTGCTCGCGCCGGAGGTGGACATAGTGTCGCCCATGGTATACCCGTCGCACTACCGGAGCGGCAATTTCGGACTCAAGAACCCCGCCGCCGACCCCTACCGCGTGGTGTACAGTACGCTCGAGAAGGGAAAATCCCTGTTCGAGAACGCCCCGAACACGGTTGTGCGGCCGTGGCTCCAGGACTTCCACCTGGGAGCCACCTACACGCCCGACATGGTGCGCGCACAGATGCAGGCCACTCTGGACGCCGGGCATGGCCGCGGCTGGATGCTGTGGAACCCCAAAAACGTATACTCGGGGGCGGCCCTTGAGAAAGAATTATGAACCAAGCCAACCCCAATGAAGGCATAGAGCTTCTGTACGTTCGCGACTGCAAGGCTTGGCAGGAGGCGCTTGCGAACCTAAAGCAAGCCATGGAAGAACTGGGCCTGGCCGAAGAACCCAAAGCGATACCCCTGGATACCATGGACCAGGCCCATGAATACGGATTCTTCGCCTCACCGACCATACACGTGGACGGAATCGACATTGACCCGCACGCGCGGCGCACGGGAAAGCGCGGGCTGGGAATCGGCCGGCCGTACTTCGAGAACGGCCGGAGCAATGCGGCGCCTTCCGTGGCCGCGCTGAAGCGGGCGCTCCAGGAGCTGTACTTTGGGGAAAGCGCCTAGACCTTTTTAGCTCGAAACGGTACGCTTAGATACGTATGACGCTTGAATCGCTCTTCCTCCAGGCGACCGACCACAGCGCCTCCGATCTGCACCTGGCCGTGGGGCTCTCGCCCATGCTCAGAGTGCACGGCGAACTCGTGGCGCTCCAGGAACCCGCGCTTACATCCAAGAAGATGGAAGAGCTGGTGTATGACGTGCTAGACCAGAAGCAGAAAGAACGATTTGATCGCGAGCGCGAGCTGGACGTTTCCTATGAAGTGAAGGATGGCACCAGGTTCCGCGTCAACCTGCACTTTGAAAAAGACTGCATCGGGCTTGTCGCCCGGGTCATACCCACCAAGATTCCGACGCTTGAAGAAATCGGCATGCCTGAGGTCGTGAGCAACCTGACCAGGATGGATTACGGCCTGGTCCTGGTCACCGGTCCCACCGGCTGCGGCAAGTCGACCACGCTCGCGGCCATGATAAATTTGATCAATTCCGAGCGGGCCTTGAACATAATCACACTTGAAGATCCAGTCGAGTTCCTGTTCAAGCCGCAGAAATCCATTATCAAACAACGCCAGCTTGGCACCGACATCATCTCGTTCACCGAAGGCCTCAAGCACTGCCTGCGGCAGGATCCGAACGTCATCATGGTGGGCGAGATGCGCGACCTGGATACCATCGCCACCACCCTGACTTTAGCCGAGACCGGACACCTGGTGCTGGCCACCCTGCACACTCCCAACGCCGCCCAGACCATAGACCGCATCATCGACGTGTTCCCGCCGCACCAGCAGACACAGGTCCGGCTCCAGCTTTCCTTCTCGCTGAAAGCAGTCATCTCACAGCGCCTGATGCCCAAGATAGAGGGCGGGCGTACCGCGGCCAGGGAAATACTCCTGAACAACCCGGCAGTTTCCAACCTCATCCGCGAGAACAAGGTGGCGCAGATAAAGTCGGTCATCCAGACCAGCGCCGAAGAAGGCATGATGACCATGGACCAGCATATCAAACGCATGGTGCACGACGGGGTCATTTCCCGGGAAACCGCGCTGGCCCACGTTACCACGCCCGACGTGCTGAGGTAGACGCTCCCGCCCGGCCTTGAAACGGGGCATGCTTCATGCTACCGTGATGTAGCTTTGACAAGGTGCGGCATACATTGTAATAACGAATTACTACACGAAAGGGTTGCGAGCCCTCGTGGTGAAATGGATATCACGGCTGGCTTCGGACCAGCTATTGGGGGTTCGAATCCCTCCGGGGGCACCACTATTTGGGGATTCGAAGGGTAGGAGCGAGCCTGGAACCCACAGGCGAGCGGCCGCCGAACGCGAACGGATACGGCCGTTCGGCGCTACCCGGAACGGAATCCTTCCGGAGGCGCCAGCCGATGATGGCGCATGCGCGGGTCGTTAGCTCAATGGTAGAGCAGCTGCCTCTTAAGCAGTTGGTTACAGGTTCGAGTCCTGTACGACCCACCAGAAGTTCATTGACAGGCGGGGATTAGCGCAGTTGGCTAGCGCGCCTGCTTTGGGAGCAGGAGGTCGCCAGTTCGAATCTGGCATCCCCGACCATCTTTCCTTCGCGGATGGGCGGTTCGTGGAGCCTGGGTAGCTCAGTGGTAGAGCGCAGCCCTGAAGAGGCTGGCGTCGTCAGTTCGATTCTGACCCCAGGCACCACGAGGTGCCCATGCGTTAGTCCGACGCACTATGAAACATGTCGTCATTTTTCTCGCCGCCCTGGCGGGCGTGGCCATCGTCTATGGATTGTGGCTGTTCGGCGAATCGCTACAGCTCAAAAACCAGGGGAGGCCTGCGCCGTACCTGGAACTCCTGCGGCAGGATCTGGAACAGAAGCGGGAGTGGCTGAACAGGTAGTCGTGCGGCCCGAGCGGGTATTGTATAACGGTATTACCTCAGCTTTCCAAGCTGATGACGCGGGTTCGACTCCCGCTACCCGCTCTGACCGCAGGAACGGAAACCCCCCGGTCCGGCGGTGCGCCGGCCCGGCTTTTCGCTATACTGACAGCGTAAGACATGAGCGACTTCTACGACACGGTCTACGGCGCTGTACGGCGCATACCAAGGGGGCGCGTGGCCACCTACGGCCAGGTGGCGGCTCTCTTGGGCAAGCCCAAAGCGGCCAGGCTGGTGGGCTGGGCGCTGAACGCGTGCCCGGACGACGTACCTTGGCAACGGGTCATAAACCGAGAAGGCATGATATCCATCGAGAACCTCAGGGCCTCCAAAGAACTCCAGGCCGGACTGCTTAGAGCCGAAGGAGTGCAGGTCGATGAAAAAGAGGGTAATTTCTGGATAGACCTCAAACGCTATGGATGGAAGCCAGCCTGAATTTAGCCCAAGTGCGCTTGGCGCCAACACAGCCTTGCAACTTTTGGGCAAGGCCGTATCGGTCGCTTTGGGCTTGGGGGTGGTCGCCATCATGGCGCGCGCCTTGGGTGCCGGCGGCTTCGGCGAATACACCACCGCGGTAACGTTCCTGCAGTTCATAGGCATCCTCGTGGACTTCGGGCTCACCATGACCGCAGGACGGGCACTGGGCGAAGCCAAACACTCGCCCGAACGCCTGTTGTCGAACCTGCTGTCGTTTCGCGTCGTGACGGCCGGCTTGGCTTTCGCCCTGGCTCCGGCTGTGGCACTGTTCCTGCCCTACCCGCCGACGGTGAAGTTCGGCATACTCATCACGAACAGCGCGTTCTTCCTCACCAGCTTTTCGCAGTGCTTCTCCGCGGTGTTCCAAGCCAAGCTCAAGAGCGGCTGGCTGGTTTCAGCCGAACTCACCGGGCGCACCGTGCTGTTCGCCGGCACGGTACTGGCCGCCGCCTGGCGCCTGCCGGTGGCCGGCTACCTCACGGTGCTCATAGCCTCGAGCGCCGCAACTGCGGTCATTACTTTGTTTTCGGCCAAACGCCTCATACGCTTTCACTGGCTCATTGAACGGGAGGTGTGGGGATACTTGTGGAACCTGACCTGGCCGGCGGCAGTGACCATCATCCTGAACCTTCTTTATCTCAAACTCGACACGCTCATCCTGGCCGCCTACTGGCCGGCCGAAGCCGTGGGCATATACGGCGCGGCGTACAAAGTTTTAGAAGTTCTGCTGGTGGTACCGGGCATTATCGGCGGACTCGTGCTGCCCTTGGCCGCCAGACGCCTGGCCATGAATGACCGGCCCGGTCTTACCTCGCTGTTCCACGGCTCGCTCGACGCACTCCTGGCAGGCGGCCTCGCCACCGTTGCCGGCAGCATCATGGTCGGCACGCCGCTCATGACTTTGGTCGCTGGAGCCGACTTCGCCGCGGCTGGCGCGGTGCTGGCCGTGCTTTCTCTGGCTATCGCCGCCATATTCATCGGCAACGCCACCGGATACTTCATCTTCGCGCTGGGCAAACAAACCCGCGTCATACCGCTCTATGCCATAGCGGCGGCCGGGGCGCTGATCATGTACTTCGTATTCATTCCGCGCTACTCGTACTGGGCCGCGGCCTGGGCCACCGTGGCCGTAGAAGTAGCCATGGCCGCGGGCAGTTTGTGGCTCCTCCGGCGCTGGGGCCTGACCCCGTCGCCCAGACGATGGCCAAAACTAATCCTGGCCACACTCGCACTTTGCCTAGGGCTGGCACTGCCGGTGACGCTCATAATCAAAATCGTCCTGGGCTCGGCGCTCTGGCTTGGCGCGTTGTGGTACCTGAAGCTACTGCCGCACAGACAAGAACTCACGCATTGACGCGGGAGCACCTGCTCCCTATACTACCCACGCTTCGGAGGCGTGCCAGAGTGGTCGAATGGGGCGGTCTCGAAAACCGCTATACCTCAAAAGGGTATCAGAGGTTCGAATCCTCTCGCCTCCGCCATAACAAAAACCTTCACCCCTGACGTACGGGTGCTCTTATTTTTCATATAAAAGTGCTACCATACAAGCGATGTCGGCTATTCGAAAAGTCATTATCCCTGTTGCCGGATTCGGCACGCGGTTCCTCCCGGCCACCAAGGCACAGCCCAAGGAAATGCTGCCGGTGGTGGACAAGCCGATTCTCCAGTACATCGTGGAGGAAGCGGTGGCTTCGGGCATTGAGGACGTCATCATAGTAACCAACCTCCAGAAGCGCGCGGCCGAGGACCACTTTGACAGACTGCCGGAGCTCGAGGCCTGGCTGGAGAAGCAGGGCAAGACCGAAGCCTTGCGCGAGGTCAGGAAGATAGCCGACCTGGCAAAATTCGTGTACATACGGCAGAAGGGTCCGTACGGCAACGGCACGCCGGTCCTGGAGGCCAAGCACGTAATCGGCAACGAGCCGTTCGCGGTAATCTGGGGCGACGATCTCGTCATTGGACAGCCGCCCCGGCTGAAACAGCTCATTGAGGTGTACGAGAAGTACGGCCACCCCGTGCTCACGGCCTACCGGGTCGACGACGAGGGCACGAAGCGGTACGGCATGCTCGACGCAACCCAGGTGGAAGGGAACGTATACGAGGTCAACGGCATTGTGGAGAAGCCCGGGCCCGAGACCGCGCCTTCCCGGCTGGCCAGTTTAGGCGGCTACGTGCTGACACCGGACATCTTCGGCGCGCTCGAGACCACACCCATAGGCAAGGACGGCGAGCTCTGGCTGGTGGACGCGCTCTCGAAGTTGCGGCAAACTAAACCTATCTACGCCTGCGAGATCCAAGGCACGTACTATGACGTAGGCAGTAAGCTGGGCTGGCTCCAGGCCAACGTTTCGCTGGGACTTTCCCACCCCGAACTCAAGGAATCATTCACGAAGTTCCTCCACACCGTCGTATGAACAAACCCACGTACCTCATTCCGCTGCTTGCAGCCAGCTGCCTGATGCTGGTCGGTTTGGGATGCAAGGGCGGCGACCGCGAAGCTCAGCAGGCGGGCTCGGAACTGGTCACGCTGAACTGGTGGCGCGTGGAAGGAGCCGAAGACGACGTAAAGCCCCTGATAAACAGATATCGCGCCTCGCGGCCGAACGTTTCCATACAGGTGCGCATAGTGCACAAGGAGGAGCTGGAACAACTCCTGCTCGAGGCGCTGGCATCCGGGCGCGGTCCGGACATTGTCTCGCTCCCGAATTCGCTCCTCAGGCGCTGGCAGGAACGCCTGACGCCCCTGCCCGCTTCCATCACCATACCGATACAGGAATACCAGGGCACGATCCGCCGCGAGCTCAAGTGGGTGTTCAAGACGCAGTCGTCCATCTCTCTGGGAGAACTGCGCAGTTCGTTCGTGGATACCGTGCTGGACAACGCCACCATCTCTGGGCAGGTGTACGGCGTGCCCTTGTCCATGGATTCTCTCATGATGTTCTACAATGTGGACCTCCTGAATGCCGCTCAATTCCCCGAAGCCCCTAAGACCTGGACCGAATTCAAGGACGCGGCCCAGCAAATCACCAAGCTTGACCAGCGCGGGGCGCTGATACAGAACGGCACGGCGCTGGGAGAAGCCGACAATGTGACCTATGCCACGGACTTGCTCTCGGCCCTCATGCTGCAGAACGGCACGCGCATGACGAATGTCGACGGCAACCGCTCTTCGTTCCATGAATCAGTGAGCGTTGACGACCAAACGTACACACCGGGCGCGGACGCCCTGCGATTCTACACCGACTTCGCCAACCCCACCAAGGAAACCTACAGCTGGTCCGCGGACGAGCCGCTGGACCAGCAGGCCTTCGCCTCCGGCAAAGTCGGCTTCATATTCGGCTACTGGCGCGACTACGCCGCGCTCAAGGCTCGCGCGCCCAAGGTGCGCATAGCCGCGGCCAGGTTCCCGCAGATAGACGGGACGACTGCGCCGACCTACCTTGCCAGCTACTACCTGGAAACCGTAACCAAGCAAAGCCAGCACAGCGATCTGGCTTGGGATTTCCTGCAGTTCATCGCCAAGCCCGACGTGGCCAAAACCTATCTTGAAACCGCCAACCTGCCCACCGCCCACCGCAGCCTGGTGGCTTCCCAGCTTTCCAATCTCGACCTGGCGATACCGGCAGGGCAAATACTGACGGCCAAAACCTGGTATCCAGGCTACCAGCCGGACGTGGTCGATAAGGCGTTCCGCGCACTTATACGCCAGGCGCAACAGGGCGTAAAACTTGAGGATGCCCTGCTCTCCGCGGCCAGAACCATTGACCCGACCTATAAGCCGTCCCCGCCATGATGAACCGAAGAAACACCGGGCTTTTTGCCATAACCGCCCTGACGATACTGGGTATGATCGCCTGGGCCGCTCCGGCGCTGGCCCAAAACTTCAACATCAGCAACGGCATCGTGGGCAACCTGTCGTGCATCGCCAGCGGCGACTGCGGCTGGTGCGATTTCATCGACCTTATGGTGGTGCTCCAAAAGGTCATTCTGTCATTGTTCGGCGGGCTGGCCATCATCATGCTCGTCTGGGGCGGACAGGGGCTCATCATGTCCGGCGGCAGCTCGGAAAAAGTGGCGGCATCGAAAAAACTCATTACCAGCACATTGTTCGGCGTACTCATAGTGCTGGCCGGCTACGCCCTCATCACTTTGCTCATCGCCGTACTCACCAACCCCGTGGGCTCCCGCTCGCTCCAGAGCAATATATTCGGCACCCAGGCTTGGCAACGGGCGTTCTGCAAGCCGAGCTCGGACCCCAAGTTCTGCGCGGAACGAGGCGAGGGCACGCCCTGCGTCGTGGGCGGCGAATCCGGCTTTTGCAAACAGGATGTCTGTGTGACCGCCTGCGCCTATGCTCTTGGCGACGGCGCTTCATGCCAGGACATTGCCAGCACCGCCTGCAACACGTCCGGCGCCACCACGGAGGCGCGCCGCCTCACGTGCCGGGAACCCAATTGCAAACTCGATGTTTGCTCCGGAGGCCTGAATACCGTCTGTTGCAAACCATGAGACTAACCAACCGAGCTTTGCCGACTATGCTACACCTTGCATCCTGGCCCATTGTGCTGACGAGCCTTCTGTTGCCCATGGCCGCTTCCGCACAATCCACCCCCCTCGACAACCCGCTGGGCGCGAACACGACGCCGTGGGAACTGTTCAGCCGCATTGCCAGCGGCCTCAACTTCGTGACGGGCGTAATCGCCTTGGTGGTCGTGGTCGTGGGCGGGTACATGATACTGACCGCGGCCGGAAACAGCGAGCGGTTCGGCAAGGGCAAGCGGGCGGTCGTCTTCGCCATCATCGGACTCATTGTTACGACCGCTTCCTACACCATACTCATAACCACCATCAACGTGCTGACCGGCGGCTCTCTGCCGTCGTTCAGGAGCTCGTCCGAATTGGTGGACCCGCTAAGCCTGACGAACGACCTGTCCGCCTTCGGCGTGAGCTTATACGGCGGACGCGTGCTCAAATTCATGGTCCAGGGCCTAGGGGCCCTGACCGTGCTCATGTTTGTGTGGGCGGGATTTTTGTGGCTTACGGCCGCGGGTAATCAAACGCGCATTGAGCAGGCGAAGAAAACTTTGGGCTACGCCATTATCGGCGTGGTGTTGGTGCTAAGCTCCTACATATTCATCACTTTCGCTTACGCTCCATTCGTACAAGCACTCCAATAAGGGACTGGCCTGAAGGCCTGTTTTGTGATATACTAAACAATAGTACAGTCAGCTGCTTTAGGCTGACGGTAACGAGAAAGGGGGTGAATACGTACTATGAAGAAACTATTAGCTTCCGTTGGTAGCGCCGTCGCCTACGCCCTACCAGCAACCGCGTTCGCTCAAGTGTACGGCAACTTCGGCCTGAACAACTTTGCGGACGAGACTAACCTCGGCACGGACATCCCTTTGATCGAGACTGTAGCCAGGATCATCAACATCCTGCTTGGTTTCCTGGGTGTTCTAGCCGTCATCTTGGTCCTCCTGGGCGGATTCAAATGGATGACCGCGGGTGGGAACGAGGACAAGATCGCCGAAGCCAAGAAGCTCATGGGTGCCGGTCTGGTTGGTTTGGTAATCATCCTGGCCGCATTCGCTATCGCCTCCTTCGTTGTGAACCAGCTGGCGGACGCGACCAATGCGACCCGATAACGCTCCTATGCTTCTCTCGAACCGCCCTAGGCGGTTCACCCTACTGAACTTGATACTGATTGCAACCAGCGTGGCGCTCGTCAGCGCCGCGCTGGTTGTGCCTTCTTTGGCTCTGGGACAAGGAAACCTGCCGGAGTACGGCATTCCGCAGGTGGGCGCCAATGCCGGCCTGCCCATCGGCCAGCCGACCCCCACCCATATCATCGCCATTGTCGTGAACACTCTCCTGGGCGTGCTGGGGGTGGTAGCAGTGGTGGTTGTGTTATACGGCGGATTCGTCTGGATGACTGCGGGCGGGAACGAGGAACACGTACGCAAAGCCAAGGAACTGCTTGGCGGCGCGGTCGTCGGCCTGGCCCTGGTTCTGGCTTCATACGTCATCGCTTCTTTTGTCATACGGAACGTGTCTTCCTCCGCAGGCTACATACCCGGCTCAATACCGACCGAAGACTTGCTCCAGCCCATCACCTGCCTGGCACCCAACACTTGCGTGCCCTTAGGCTCGTGCACCGGCCAGGTTACCCCGGACTCGTGTGCAGGGAGCTATGTCTGCTGCCGGCCAACCTTCACGCCGCCGCCTGTCTGCACGCCCGACGGCTCGCCGTGCGACCCCGCAACCACACAGTGTTGCGCCGGCTCATCCTGCCAACCAATCATCGACCCCATATCAAATACCACCAGCTACACCTGCAGTTACTAATATGCGTAAGCGTCTGATTTTATTGACAGCCATAAGCCTGATTGCGCTGGGCGCGGCAACGGCCGTACTGGCGCAGGCTCCGCCCTTGGTGCGCGACACCGCCTTGGCGGCCGGATTGCCGGCCTACCTTGCCCCGTCGCCGGTCGCGCTGGTGAGCAGGATTGTCAACATAATCCTGGGGTTCGTAGGCGTACTGGCCGTTGTCCTTATCGTCCTGGCTGGATTCAAATGGATGACCTCAGCCGGGAACGAGGAACAGATACGCGAAGCCAAAAGCCTGATGCGCAACGCCGTCATCGGACTGGCTATAGTACTTCTGGCCTATATCGTCACGTCGTTCGCTGTGCAATCCCTAAGCCGGGCGGCAGGGCAAAGCGGTAGCATTCAATGTGTCGGCATCGGACAGGAATGCGGGCCCAACTCAGAAAACAACGCCCAATGCTGCGCTGGGTTGGTCTGTCCGAATGTAGGCTCCGGCCTTTCGGCCATCTGTCAGTACCCCAGCCCCTAGAAGCCTATCCAGTCCGGTGCCTCGGCAACCTCCGCCGGCGGAGGTTATTTTATATGATTGAAACGGAGCAACTTGCGCCTATCAAGCTAGAAATACGGACAGGAGAAGATACTGATTCGCGGAGGCCGAAAGCACGATAATGAAACGCGCGGTGCGGGACAACACCCCTCCTCGCCGGGCGAACAACAACATGAGCATGAAAAACAACAGAGGGAGAAAATCGAGCGCGTACCGGTATCCGAACTGCCGGTAGCCTATGCCGAAGTACATCAAAATAGGGATGGCAATAATTGCGGTGGTCACGAGCGCATTCTGTTCCATGTGCGTCAGGCGGCGTCCGGCCATGAGATACAGCAGGTAGGGCGACGTTAGAAGCAGGCTCATGCCCCACAGGTCGGGAACAACAAAGGGGAACTTCGGAACGCGGGTGCCTTGCTCAAACATGAGCCTGGGCGGGTTCAGGAACATGTAGTACAGATTGCTCGGCACGTGGGCCAGGCTGAGCGTTCCGCGGGAGCGTGCCTGCTCCATGGCCGGCACGACCATGACTTGGTACGAGTACCCTTGTTCGAACGGGTTCCCGAATCTGGCCACGTTGTACCAGGCGAACAAGCAGGCGGCGACGGCGAACGGCGCAAGAAGCTGGGCCAGGCGCCGCAACCTGTCTGCCGCGGTCCTGTCGCGCAACGCCTCGAGCATGAAAAACACTATGACAAGCCCGGCTGGAGTGCGGGAAAGGAGCGCTACGCCCGACAAGGCGCCCATGAGCCAGGGGCGCCGCCTGCCCATGTGCTCGACGAGCGCCCCGAAGACCGCCGTTAGCGCCACTACATGCGCCAAATGGTAACTAGACGGCATCATGGCCACAATCAGAAAGTGCGAGGTGAAAAATGCGAAAGTAAGCCAACTCGCGGCCGCCTTTTTTATCCCGCTCCTTACCCCCAGCGAGTATAAAAGAAAACCCAACAAACCCAAAAGCGGGAGCTGAAGGAACCCTTGGCGGAAAAACCAACCGCAAGCGCTCGCAATAGCCACGAACGGCATAAGCAATGTGGCCGGCACTGGTCCGTGCGGCCAGAACATCAAACCGCGGTACGCCGCCACATCCATCCACACAGAATCAGGCAATACCATGAGGTCTAACCTGCCATGGAGAAACGAATCCGCCAGATAGGAAAAGCTCTGGTACTGAGTGAGGGTAAGATTGCACACTATTATGGCCACGACCGACACCGCGCCAAGCAATACCGCCAGACATGATAACGTGCCATCCATAATAGACAGTGAGCTTATTCGCAGACGAAGCAAGGTGGCGAAAAACTCGACCACATCCCCAAGTGACAGCTTGGAGCGGCCCTTTCGGCGGTCGGCAAACAGTACTGGCACTTCCACGACCTTGAGTCCGGCACGCTCGGCCAGGAACAGCATCTCCTCCTGCCAAGCGTAACCGTTGCTCGTGGCCCGCTCCCAGGGCACCCGGGCAAGAAACCCGGGGCCGTACAAACGGAACCCGGCGGTGATGTCCTTGGCGCGCACCCCAAGAACCAGTCGGGAAACTAAGGTAGCCGCCCAGCTGGTGAACGTGCGCCATGGCCCCCAGCCGGCAATGCTTCCCCCTCTAACGCGCCGCGAGCCGACAACCACATCGGCGCCACTGGCGAGCTCGAGCGCAAGCCGCGGCGCATCCTCGGGCAGGTGCGACAGATCGGCGTCAATTTCTCCCACCGCCGTCGCGCCGCGCTCAAGTGCATACCTGAACCCCTCGCGATAAGCACTGCCCAGACCGCACTTACCGCCGCGCCTCAACAGATGAAGGCGGGGGTATTCACGCGCCAGCCGCTCCACGACTTCTGCCGTCCCGTCAGGCGAAGCGTCATCCACCACCAACAAATGAAGCTCAGCCGGCAACGCGAACAAGCGCTCCACCAATTCTTGGATGTTGTCCCGCTCATTGTAAGTTGGGGTGACGAACCAGAGCATGGGCGACTACTTTACCGCGACCACCAAAAGGTTACACCCAAACTCGAACCGGTACACGGCCATGCGACCGGGGTGGAATCCGGCGCTGGCGACAAGCTCTCTGAGCGACACGGGGGTAAAATAGCGTTCGTGTTCATCTATTTCATCGTGATTGATAAGCCCGAGCCCGGCGAGCGCTTCCAGCACCGGCCTGGCCCGTGGCGCGGGGGTGGTAATTATCAGCTTGCCACCCGGCCTTAGCACGCGGATTATCTCCCGAGTGAGCGCTAAGGGATCGGGAATGTGTTCAATGACGGCCAACATGGTCACGACGTCGAACGCGCCGTCGGCATGAGGCAGGACGCTGTGTTTGAAATCGCACGTTGTCACTTTTGTGCCGGGGGCTTCCGCAGGCCGGCGGTCCACGCCTTCATACTCATGCGGCACCCTGCGCCTGCGCAAGAACCGGTGCAGGTAGCACACCGTGCCGCACCCCACATCCAACACGCGTGCGGCCGTCGGAATGTGCCGCGCGGCCTCCCGCACCCGCGCATACCGGACCAGCTTATCCAGCCATCCGTAGCGTTTCTCCCGAAGCGACCAAAACCGCCACCGCATAAGGCACGCTAATCCACGCAAGGCATCAGCAAAGCCTATCTTCTTGCCTTCTTGTTTGGTGCGCGGCCGGTACTGAATGGCCACTTCCTCAGGTTCAATGCCGACGCGGGCCAGCTTGGCGGTTATTTCGGCCTCGATCTCAAAACGATCCGAGACCAGATCCAGAGAATGCAAAACGTCCGTACGCACAAGCTTGTAACAAGTATAGGCATCGGTCAGCCGCAATCCGTACAGCCAATTCGCCAGATGAGTAAGCACCCAGCCGCCCAGATAATAAACGGAAGAGTACGGCTTGTTGTGGCCGAGAATGCGGGAGCCATAAACCGCCTCAGCTCCCGTACTGAGCGCAACTGCGTACAGATTGGCTATCTCTTGGGGATCATACTCCAGGTCAGCGTCCTGAATGACCACGAACTCGCCCGTGGCGTACGGCAGGGCCGTACGTATGGCCGCGCCCTTGCCGCGGTTGCGTTCGTGAGCGGCCGTAATAATGCCAAGCTCGGAGGAAACTCGCTCCACCTCTCCCGCTGAATCATCTCTTGATCCATCATCCACGGCAATGACCTGAACCGGCCCGCCGCCCACGGACAACCCGGCCACACGACGAAGCACGGTCACAATGGTGGACCGCTCGTTTAGGTACGGCACGAGTACGCTGACAGCCGGCGCCATAGTGGTTAGACAAACTTGCTGAAACCCAGGGTGAAATACAGGTTCGCCAAGAGACTCACGGCAATCACCAGACGATGCCTGAATTCTAGCGGCTGCCGGACGAAATAGGAACAGAGGAGGAAATACAAAAGCGGCAACACGTCAACAAGGTACCGCGGCCCGAGCTCATAGACATTGACGGCAAAATATCCCAAAAGCACGGCCAGGCCGCACCCTGCGGCCGCGAGAGCGAGCCGCTCGCGCCGCGACGCCAGCTTGGATGCAAACAGCCACAAGAATATCGGCGACACAAAAAAGAATCCCAAACTTTCCCCGCTCCTGAGATAGGGCGGGACCAAATGCAAGCTACCCGGCGCGGTCACAGGCTCGGGCAACGCCAGAAAATAATGATACAGGTTGCTCGGCACCACTTTCCAGGAGAACAGTCCGTACTCCGACAGTTCGGAACGGTGCGTGATGATTCCGAAATCAACGTGGGCATACCCAAAGTCCCACGCACTGCCAAAGCGCACGTAATTCATGTACATGAGCGCGCCGGCGACAAAGACCACCGGGACGGCGAGCGGCCACAGCTTCTGTAGCTGACTGCGCGCGGGCGCGGCTGATTCCTTTATTCCCCACAACGCATCCAAAACTACGAATAGCCCCAAAACCACTCCCACGGGACGGCTGGCAAGCACCCCGGCCAGAAGCATTCCTATGAGCCAGAAGCGCCTCCGGCCCATGTATTCCCCGAGCGCGGCCAGGCCCAGCACGGTGGCGGCCGCGGCAGCGAACTGGCCGGCGAATGGTATGTAGGCCACACCGGCATACACCGAGCCGAACGTGAATGCCGCCGCGAGCCAAAGCGCCGCGGCCGGGGCCAGCGCGAAACGCCGGGCAAGCCTGTAAGCAAAATAAGCAACCAGGGCGGTCAGGATACCCATGAGGTAGCTCTGAAACGGCAGGATGCCGAACAGCGCCACCAGGGGCATGAGAACGACTGCAGGGAGCGGTCCCAGCGGCAGATAGTGCCTGCCGCCGATGGTCGCGGTATCCCTGAGGTCGGCTTGCGTGTAAGCGTAATGCAACTGTCCGCGACAGAACGCGTCCGCTTGATAGACATAATACTGGACCGACTGGTAATGAGCGCACAGGTACGCCGCCGCCAGCACAAAAAACATCAGCAGGCTGGCGGCCGGCCAAATACTATCGCGGCTTGTTGCATTTAAGGAAGCGCTCATGACGAAGCGTTACTTCTGGCTCGGCCCGCTCAGATGGGAATGATGCGAACGCCCACAGCCAAGAGAGTGTACGACAGGTACAGGTTGAGCAGCATGCTGGCGCCGATCACGCCCTTAGCCCAGGTTGGCAGCGGCCGGCCGCGAAACCTCCACAGCAACATGAGAAACAGAAAAGGCAGAACGTCGATAAGGTACCTGGGGCCGACTTCGTGTACGTTCACGGAATAATAGCTCAACAGCACTGCTACGGTGACCCCGGCGGCCCAGGCGGCCGCGCGCACGTCGGCCGAAGGGCGCCGCACCGCAAACGCCCACAGGAAAATGGGCGAGAGCAGGAAAAAGCTCATGCTGAAATTCCCCACGATATAAGGCGGCGCCAGATGCAGGGTAATGGGATCCTTGAGCGGCAACGGCCCGGACAAAAAGTAATAATACAGGTTGGTCGGAATGTTTGCCAGAGAGAAGAGTCCGTACCGCTCCCTGAGGTCGGCGATGTTCCGATTAATGTCGGCGCTCAAATAACCGCTGTCCGTAACCCGGCCGGTGCGTAGAAAATTCAGCCCTCCCCATAAAATTCCGGCTACAACCACGGGAACCGCGACAACGGCCAGCCGCCTGCGCTTTTCCGGAATCGGGACCCCGCTCCACCATTCAGCCAGAACCAGAAATATGAGCGTAGCCAGGCCGGCGGTCGGACGCGCCAAGAACGCGCCGGCGGCCATTAGTCCCGTAAGCCACGGCCTCCGGCGGCCAAGATGCTCACACGCCGCACCCAGCGCCAACAGCCCGCCTACGGCCGACCCGAACTGCCATGACGCACCCCGTAAAGTTACTCCCACATAGACCGAGGCGAAAACAAAAGCCAAGCTCAGCCACAGCGCATCGCCCGCGGCGTAGTCGGTGCGGCGGCCCAACTTGTACGCCAGAAACAGTGCGAACGGCACGAGCGCGAAGTTCACCATGGTCTGCCAGGGCATGATGCCGAACAGCGCCACCAGCGGCACCAGGAGCACTGCCGGCAGGGGCGCCAGCGGCCAATAGGCCGCCGCACCTTGATGGCTAACATCCCTAGCGGAAGGCGGCAGTTCGATGAAAAAAGAGCTGCCGTGCAGGAATCCGTGCGCCTGATACACATACTGCTCTGTTTCGAACGTCACGGTGGCCAAATTCATTCCCCAGGCCAACCCCACCCCGACCGCCGCCAGCATCACTGCGGTGCCGTGCGAGCGCACCCATGAAGATGCCGCAACGCTACTGAGCGGAAACCTCATACACGATCGCCTCTATGTCCTCGTACACCTTAAACAGCCCCCGATCGCGGTTCGCCCACACCAGCATGGCCGGCGTACGCTTCTCCACAAGCAAGTAACGGGCGCCGAACTGATCCCGCGCCACACTAGACACATCCCGCCGCTCCCCTCCGGTCAGGCTCTTCCAAGCCCGATACAGCTCACGGTCGTACTCATACATGAAAGTTTGATCCAAACCAGTGAGATATAGGTTCTCCCGGTTGTGATACCACAGCATGGGGAACGTTCCCCAATCGCTCTGGAACACGATGTCGCCGGACTGACTGTGTTGCTCCAGCCAGCCAGCCGTCCCAGCCAGAGTGCCGCGAGAGAAGCCGTAATCCAGTCCTCGCTTGACGCTCATTACGCCATGCGCCAAACCCCACGGCACGACAATTACGATATAGCCCAAAATTACGCCCGCCACCGCCTTGCGCCTCATCCACTGCGGCACCCAGTCCTGGAATCTCTTCCAGAGCTGGGTCACAGCCAAGCGCCCGGCGCCCGCGTCGCGCAACATGAGTCCGGACGACAGAACCAGCCATGGCGTCAGGTACTCCGCCTGACGCCTGGCCCGGAACGTATAAGCGAAGAAGAAGACCGCTAAAAGCCAGCTGGCCCGGGACAGATCAGTCTGTTGTCTCAAAGTGAATACAGCCGCAACCGTACTGACCAGCCAGGCCAATATGGGATAAGCCAAATACGCGGGCAGGTCGGCGGGGTGGTACGGATACCATTCTCCCCCGATGCCTATGAACTTGTGGTAAGGCGTCAACGCCATGCTCAGAAGCTGACTGAGGTACGCCAGATTCTCGGGGAAGTACGGGTTCACGACCAGCCCGCAAGCGATGCCACCGACGACGACCGCCGCAAGCTTGAGATTGTCCTGGCCGAACACCCGGCGCACCACGGCCGCCGCGCCTTGCCGCCGCCTGAATGCCCCGGCCAGGACGACCGCTCCTGCCATAACCACGAGTAGCGGCCACGAGCTGTAAAACCATGCCCAAAACCAGGCGTAGATGAACAGCCACCCCAGGCGCCGCTCAGCAACCAGCCAATACGCGATGACCGCCACGCCAATGGCCAGCGACGGCGCCTTGACCAGAGACAGGCGGAATACGAAGGGAGCGGTAGTCAGCAACAAGAGCAGTCCCGCGCCCCACCACGGGCATTGCCAGCGTCTCAACAGGAATATCACCGCCATGACGGACAGGACGGCAAATAAGACGGTAGCGAAGCGCATGCCTACGAGCGGGTCGTCCCACAGGCTCATAATGGGAAGTGCCAGGAGATGGTAGCCCAGGTGATGGTCGATGAACACCTCGCGATACAATGACGCGGTCGTCCAGGGGAAATCTGTGACCAATCCCTGGTCGCGGAGCATCTGCGTCAGACGCGCATGATAGAACGTGTCAGGGTCCGCGAACATTGACGCCGGTTGCACGTATACGAACACGGCCACGGCCGCTACGAATGCGGCCAGCCAGCCTAACCATGGGTGAGCGGCCAGGGCTCGCGAGAATACGCGCATACCCCTACGCGGCCAGCTTGCCCTTGAGCTTCTTGATGACCGGGATGTCCTCGGGGTCGGTGCGGTACAAAAGAGCCAGGTAATAACTCGTCCAATCTCCCAGCGTGAGAGCGGAAAGCTTCTGGCTCCACAAGTCGTCCCCCTGCGCCATCACTTCTTCAATCTCAATGTGCTCGTCCTTGAAATTCTGAACCAACAGCTTCTGCCTGAGTTGTACGCGTTCATGCTCAAAGCCCGACCACAGCATGAGAACCAGAGCATCGTCCTTTGTGCGGGACGGCCAACGGAATCCTTCCACGGTGTTGTGGTTAGCCTCCGGCAAAGTATCGAACCAAGCCATGGACTTGGCGTGCTCGTTGATCTGATTCTTCCACCGCCTGGCCACGCCGGACATTACCTTCCCGCCCACCATGAAAGGCACGCGGTCGAACAGACGATAGGCCAACTGTTTGGCGCGGTTCGCGGATGTAGACACCTCCGGCGCATACCCCCCTGTCGCCGCCTCAACCGCCTTCATGGCAGGGCTAAGATCGGCCTGCGCTTGGGTGATGACGCCGGCGCGCTCCAAAATGGCCACCAGCGGAGAGAACAGAAACCCGAAAGCATCCCTGGGCTGGGACTGATAATCAAACCGGTACACCGGGATGCCGGCCCGGGCCGCCTCCTCGGCCAAAGCCCCTCCGCCGGCCACCGCCACAACCGGGGCGTTCCTGTCCAGAGCCTGCCTGAAACACGACAGCACCTCTTCGGTATCGCCTGAGTAACTAACGGGCACGACCAAGGTGCGCTCGTCAACAAACGAAGGCAATTCGTAGCCGTCCATGACAAACAGCGGCTTCCGCACCCATTCGGGCGGCAGATCGCACGCCACGGCGGCGCCGATGCCGCTCCCGCCCATGCCGCAAAATACCACCCGCTCGGCCCCGGCCAGCGTCTCCGGCAACTTGAGTTTGGCGAACTCGCGGGCGGCCCGTTCAAGCTGCATGGGGAGCTCCTTGATGCGTACCGACAGGCCGGCACGGTCGAATTTCAACGCCTCGGCCGTGTCTAGGAATGGCGGCAAGTTCGATTCTGGCATACGCCTCAAAGTATACCAGAAGCGGCGCTTCCATGCTGTGACAGAGCGTCGACAATACGGGCCGCCTTTGCTACAGTGTGGTCGCTATGTCCGGACATTCGAAGTGGTCAACTATAAAACGCCAGAAGGGCGTGGCTGACGCCAAGCGCAGCCAGCTCTTCACCAAGCTGGCCAAAGCCATCTCCGTGGCGGCGCGCGACGGGGCCGATATCGGCATGAACCCAAAGCTCAGGCTGGCCGTGGATCGCGCCCGCTCCATGAGCATGCCCAAAGACAACATCGAACGCGCCATCCAAAAGGGCGCGGGCGGCACGGAGGGCGCGGCGCTGTCGGAGGTCAGGTACGAAGCCTACGGTCCGGGCGGTGTAGCCTTTCTCATAGACGCCCTGACCGATAACCGCAACCGCACCAGCTCAAGCGTGCGGCACATTTTGGAAAAACACGGCGGGCGTCTGGCTGAGGTCGGAAGTGTGGCCTGGATGTTCGAGACTAAAGGCGTGCTCCAGTTTCCTTCGCCAGCTAACCGCGACGAGGCGGAACTCATGCTTATAGACGCGGGGGCCGAGGACATAATTGAAGGGGGGGACGAGCTCGAGGTGCGGTGCGCGCCGGAAGCGTTCGAGGCCTTGAAGGCCAAGCTCGCCGAGGCTTCGCTTGAGCCGTCCTATACAGCCATCGAGCCCATGGCTAAAACCAGCACTCAGGCGGACGCTGGTTCTGCGGCCCAGCTCACAGCCCTCCGGGAGGCCCTGGACGAGGACGAAGATGTCACGGACTTCTACGACAACGAAGCCTAGGCGGATAGTGCTAGGCATAGACCCGGGGCTTGGGCGCATGGGCTACGCCGTGGTCACAGGTACCCTTGTAGCCCCCAAGCTCATCGAGGTCGGATGCATAGAGACCGGGGGCACAGACCAAGGCCGGAGGCTGGTACAACTTACGGATTCGCTCGAACGTGTGCTCGTCCGTCACCGCCCCTCCGTGGCCGCGGTGGAACAGCTGTATTTCTCCGTAAACGTAAAAACCGCCCTGCAGGTGGCCGAGGCCAGAGGGGTGGTCATGGCCCAGCTAACGCGCGCCAATATGCAAGTAGTGGAGCTGTCGCCGCAGGCGGTAAAACTGGCGGCTACGGGCCAGGGCAACGCGGACAAGCGGCAGGTGCAGAAAATGCTCTGCCTCATATTCAAGCTGAAAGAGGCGCCCAAACCCGACGACGCCGCCGACGCGCTAGCGGTGGCCTTGGCCGGACTGGGACATGCGCCACGGCTCTAAACGAATTTGGCAAACCGGCGCGAGCCGACCTGAACAGTGAGGCCGGGGCGAAGCGGCACGTCCGCGTTCCACTCGCGCACCGTCTGGCCGCCCACCCTCACCCCTCCCTGGGTCACAAGCCGCCTGGCCTCGCTCTTCGAGGGTGCCAGCTTGAGGTACACAACCACGTCTACAATCGCCATGCTTCGCACCCCTTCAGGTATAAGCATGGCCGGCATGGTGGTGGGCAGGTTGCCCTCCCGATGCACACGCTCGAACTCACGCTCGGCTTGAGCCGCGGCCTTAGCGCCGTGATAGAGCGCCACTATCTCCCGCGCCAGGCGTGCCTTGTGCAGTTTAGGGTTATCACCGCGCTTCATGTCTGCCGCCACGGCTTGCATCTCGCCTGCTGATACATCCGTGCATGCCTCAAGGTACGGAATGATAAGCTCGTCCTTTATGGACATGAGCTTGCCGTACATGTCGTCCGGCTTGTCTTCCAAATAGATCGCGTTGTCGTACGTCTTGCTCATTTTTCGGCCGTCCGTACCTTCCAAAAGCCTGGTAGTGACCACGAACTTGTCACGCTTGCCGTACGCCTGCTGGAGCGCCCGCCCGCACAACATGTTGAAGAGCTGGTCATTGCCGCCCACCTCACAATCAACATCCAGCACCACCGAGTCGTACCCGACCATGAGCGGATACATGAGCTCATGAAGGCCTATGGGCTGGCCCTTCTTCTGCCGCTCCTTGAACATGTCTCGCTCCAGGAGCTGTTGGGCGGTGAACTTGGCCGACAACTCGACCACATCCCTGAACGTAAGCTTCGCCAGCCACTCGTGGTTGAACCTCACCTTGACCTTGTCCAGGTCAAGCACGAGCTTAGCTTGTTTTTTGTAGGTGGCAAAATTCTTCTTCACCTGCGCCTCAGTCAGCGGCTCGCGCTGTTGGTCGCGCCCCGAAGGGTCGCCGATCATGGCGGTAAAACTCCCTATGACCAGCACCACTTCGTGTCCGGCCTCCTGGAACGCCCTGAGCTTCCGCAAAGGAACGGCATGCCCCAGATGCAACCTGGAACCGGTCGGGTCTATGCCAAAGTACACCCGGAGCTTCTTTTTCGAAGCCAGTTTGGCCTCAGCCAGCTCCCTGGGGACCACGTCGGTTACGGCGCGGGACAGTAGTTCGTTATTATTACCGGACGCCTTCATAGGTAGGCATAAGAAACGGCTTTATTGTACCATAGGAAGGCGCTCCTATGCCGGTCACCCAACTTTCATACCGAAAACTATCGTCCCGCCGCTCGGCCCGCTGGCAGCGGCGCGAGCTACGGCTGCCGCGGCGCAGAAGCGCGGTTCGGTGGTGGCGCATTGTCGTACCAGTGATGCTGGCTGGCGCGCTCTTTGGTGTGGGGGTGTTGGCCTGGGTAAGCCGCGACCTGCCAACAGCCGAAGGCGTCGTACGCAGGACCGTGCCGCAGAGCACCAAGATATACGACCGCACCGGCGAACACGTACTCTATGACATACACGGCGAGGAAAAACGCACCGCTGTCGAGCTTCAGGACATACCCGACTCATTGAAGCATGCCACCATCGCGGCCGAGGACAGGACATTCTACGAACACAAGGGGTTCAAGTTCACCTCCATGGTGCGCTCCCTCATTGTGAACCTTGTGAAAGGCGGCCGGGTGCAGGGCGGCTCTACCATAACCCAACAGTTCATCAAGAACGCCATATTCACGAACGAGAAACTGTACACCAGGAAAATCAAGGAGATCATCCTGGCCTACCAGATAGAACGCAAGTTCTCGAAAGACGAAATTTTGAAGCTGTACCTGAACGAAATACCGTACGGATCAAACGCCTATGGCGCTGAGGCGGCCGCGCAAACCTTCTTCGGCAAGCCAGTCAAGGACATAAGCCTGGCCGAAAGCGCCGTCCTGGCGGCCCTGAACAAGGGCACCACCTACTACTCCCCCTACGGCAACCACCTGGACGAGCTCATCGGCCGCCAGCATTACATCCTGGATGCCATGGCGCAGGAGGAGTATATCACGCAGGCAGAAGCTGACGCCGCTAAGACGGCCAAGCTGGAATTCAAAGAGCGGCGAGAAACCATCGAAGCCCCCCACTTCATATTCTATGTGCGCGAACTGCTGGCAGAAAAGTACGGAGAACGGACGGTCGAACAAGGGGGGCTCAAGATAGTCACCACGCTCGACGTTGAGAAACAGAGGCTGGCCGAGGAGGCGGTAGCGGCACAAACCAAAGCCAATGAGGCGTACCGGGCGAGCAATGCCAGCCTGGTCGCCCTGGACGTACCTACCAACCAGGTGCTTGCCATGGTCGGCTCGCGCGATTACTTCAACGACGACATTGCGGGGCAGGTCAACGTCAGTACGCGTCCGCGGCAGCCTGGATCGTCTTTCAAGCCGGTAGTATACGCGGCCGCACTCGAGCTCGGATTCACCCCGGAAACCCTTCTGTTTGACGTCGACACGGTATTCAAAACCGACACCACCGACTACGAACCTCACAATTACGACCTCAAAGAACACGGACTGGTCAGCCTCAGGCAGGCCCTGGCCGGTTCTTTGAACATACCCGCGGTAAAACTCTTATATCTTACTGGCATAGACCGAGTACTTCAATTGGCGCGGGACCTTGGCTACACCACCCTCCAAGACCGGAGCCGGTTCGGATTGTCGCTCGTGCTGGGCGGAGCCGAAGTAAAGCTGTTGGAGCACACCTCCGCCTACGCGGCGCTGGCGCGCGAAGGGACGGCCAAACCAACCGTATCAGTGCTTAGGGTGGAGAACAGCCGGGGCGACGTTTTGGAGGAATTCAAGGACTCCCCGGGCCGACGAGTGCTGACCGAACAGACGGCACGGGAGGTCGCCAGCATTATGTCCGACAATGAGGCGCGCGCTTTCATCTTCGGAAGTCAGAACCGCCTGACACTGCCTGACCGGCCCGTGGCGGCGAAAACCGGCACTACCAACGACTACCACGATGCCTGGACCCTGGGCTTCACCCCCGACCTGGCCGTAGGTGTTTGGGTGGGGAACAGCGACAACTCCGAGATGAAGCGCGGAGCCGACGGATCGATAATAGCGGCTCCTATTTGGCAGTCGTTCTTTGTGAAAGCTGTAGCTGGGACGCCGATAAAATCGTTTACCGCGCCCGAGCCCAGGACCGTGGACAGACCCATGCTAAACGGCAGTTTGGGCGGAGAGGTGGTTGATGTTGATATAGCCTCAGGCAGGCTGGCCACTGACCTCACCCCGCCAGAATACCGGGCCAAGCGCCTGTTCAAGCAGTATCACACCATCTTGAAGTATGTGGCCCCGGGCGACCCCTTGGGGCCGGCTCCGGAATTCCCGGAGCGAGACCGACAGTACGAAACCTGGGAAGCCGCTGTTCGGCGCTGGGCGCAGGAGCAGGGGCTGATCGATGAATCGCCTCCCACCGAATTCGACCCCGTCCACACAAACGAAAGCAAACCAAGGGTAACTATATTATCTCCCGGGCCGAACCAAACCATAACCCAGAACCCCATGCCATTATCAGTATCGGTCTTAGCCCCACGCACCATCGAGCGGGTGCGCTACCTATTGGACGGACAAGAAATCGGCACAGCCGCCAATTCACCGTTTTCGCTTTCATTCCCAGTAACCACCGAGTGGCCAAACGGATTCCACACCCTGACCGCAGAAGCCTACGACGACGTCGGCAATCGGGGCGAGGCCCAAGTAACGTTTAGCCTACTGGTCACTCCGTTGCCTTCCTTCCACAACATCAATTTCAGCAACCTCCACAACGGACAGAGCCTTTCGTCCCAAGACTTCCCCTTCACTCTTACGTTTGAGCGCCCCGAAGGGTCCCCTTTGTTGAAACAAATCGACGTGTACGCACAAACCAACGACTCGCCCTCGGCTTGGCTTGGGGTAATCCCTTCGCCCAACAACACCTCTTCTTTTGTCTGGACAAATGCTGCCCCCGGTGCCTACACCCTGTCCCTGACCCTTACCAGTTCTTCCAATTTGGTGCGGCAGGGGCCTCGGGTGACCGTAGATGTAGCCCCCTAAGCGCGACCTATTGGCGAATGGGCATGATGATGTAGAGGTAGTCCTCTTTCCCGGCTAACCTAAGGAGTCCGGGGTTTGTGGGGCCGACCACGGCCAGCTCTATAGCTTCGCCTCCCATGGCCTGCAGTCCATCCAATAAATACCTATAGTTGAAGACTATCTCATTGGCCTGGCCCTGGACCTCAGCCTCAAGTTCGGTCGAGCTTTCCCCCAACTGGCTGTTGACCGAGGATACCACCAGTCCGTTTTTGGAATTCATGACCAAGCGGACGTCATTGATTCCACTACGGACAAACAAACTCGCCCCACGAACGGCCTGGGTAAGGCTGTTTCTGTTTAGTTTGGTGGTAGTGGCAAAAGACTGCGGGATTATCTGCTGGTAATCCGGATATTGTCCCGCGATAAGCCGCGATACTATCCTTGTATCGCCAACTTGCCACAAAGCTTGATTTTCCGAAACAGTGAGCTCCAATGTGGCCTCTGGACTTTGCGCCAAAACACGCGACACCTCCTGGGCCGCCCGCAAAGGCAGGATGAATCCTTGAAACTCAGAGCCTTGGTATGGCATGGTTTTTTCCGCCAACCGATAGCTGTCTGTGCCGACCAAAACCATCTTGTTGTCGCGCGCACTTACATACACGCCGCTTATTTCCGGCCTTCCCTCATCTGGGTTGATGGCAAACATCACACCATCAAGGCCACGAGCTAAACCTGCGGCTTCGGTATTAATCTTGGTTCCCCCAACAACCTCAGGAATGACAGGAAAATCATCCGCCGGGACGCCCCTTACTACCGTCCGGCTTTTGCCACAAGCAATGGCCAGTGTCGTACCATCAAGCTCCAAATCAACCCGTTCTTTGGGCAACAAACCCACTGCCTCAGTAAGCAATCTTCCTTGTATGGTAATTGAACCCGCTCCGTCTGTTTTGCCGCGTATGGTTGTAACAATCGCCACCTCCAAATTCGTGGCTGTAAGTTCGAGCCCACCTGGGGTGGCTCGCAACAGAACATTGCTTAGTATGGGCAACCCGGCGCCACGCGCGGCGACGTGAGACACGAGCTGTAATCCGTTACTAAGGTTTTCTTGTGTGCATGAGAATTTCATAGTGGTAGGGTGTGTGGATATGTGGATTGAAGAGAAAACACTTAGGGTGGGTGGGTGATTGGTGGGTGGAGGAGGTGGAGGAGGTGGGGATGGCGAGGTGGCGGAACAGAGGATGAACTAAGAGTTGTATAGGTGTTGGTGAAGATTGTGAACATCTTGTTTAGTACGCTCGTCGGTTTGGAGGGCGTTGGTGATTTTGGAGCAGGCGTGCATAGCTGTGGTGTGGTCCCGCCCGCCCAATTCCTGGCCGATAGTTGGAAAGGAGGCTTTAATTTCTTCGCGCATAAGATACATGGCCATCTGGCGCGGAACAACCAGATTTTTTTTCCGGCTGATTCCTGTCAGCTCCTCGAGTTTCACATCATAGTATTGGGCCACCACAGAAAGGATTTTTTTGCTTGTGAGGGTGCCTCCGTATCGCCCTTGGGGGTGGAGGTTGGCAATCAGCTCTTTGACGACCTCAAGGGTGGGGCGCTGATTGTTGAGTTGGTGGTAGGCAATGAGACGGTTCAGAGCCCCCTCAAGCTCACGAATATTGTTCTGGATGGTGGAGGATAGGTAGCTTAGAATTTCATGATCAAGTTGATAGCCGCGTTCCTGGCACTTTAGTTCCAAAATAGCAGTTCTGGTTTCTAAGTCCGGGCTGGCAATGTCGGCGATCATACCCCATTCAAAGCGCGAAACCAGTCGATGTTCCAGGGTTTGGATGGCCTTCGGGGGTCGGTCTGAGCTTAAGACAATCTGCTTATTCGCTTGGTGGAGCGTGTTGAAGGTGTGAAAGAATTCTTCTTGGGTGCCTTCTTTGCCGGCTAAAAATTGAATATCGTCTATCAAAAGGACATCAACCGAGCGATAGGTGGCTTTGAATTTCTCCATTTTCCCGCTACCTATGGCTTGTATGAATTCAGTAGTGAATTTTTCACAGGGAGCGTAGATGATCTTTTTTTCCGGCGAGCGTCGTAAAATCTCATTACCAATCGCCTGCATGAGGTGGGTCTTGCCCAGGCCGACGCCGCCATATATGAACAAAGGATTGTAGGTTTGTCCTGGGTTTTGGGCTACCGCCAGAGCGGCGGCACGCGCCAGCTCGTTGCTCTTTCCGACAATGAAGCTTTCGAATAGGTAGCGTGGATTGAGGCCAAATGAGGCCGCCGCCGGAGTAGGAGGCTCCAGCTCGGTGACGCGCCCCACCTGTGCCGCCGGAACGGGGGTGGGTGCCAACTCGACCTGGTAAGAAATGTCTTTGATGCTGTTGCCGCTTATATTCTGGAGGGCCCGGAGTATGTACTGGTGGTATTTATTCTCAAGCCACGCTTTGGTGAATGCGTTGGGTACGGCCACTACAACCTTGCCTTCAGAGAACGAAATAATGCTGGTGTTCTTGAACCACGTGGTGAAATTAGCCTTGCTGATCAAGAGTTCCAGTTCACCTAATGTTGAACGCCACAATTCTAAGTTGGTCATATTGTGTGCAGAAAAACAAAACCAGTTATGCCGAAGCTCACAGTCATAGCGTACTACTTTGCCGGCATCTAGATAGGGCGTGGTGTGTTCATAAAGTGTTGACGACCTGTGGAGGTCATTCAAAGCAACCGCATTGCGTACTTTGACGGCGTGAGGTTTGGTTGGTATAGTGGGTGCGCCCAGGTTTATTTTTTGCAGAATCAGAATATGCCCAAGCGAACGTATCAGCCGAAGAAAACCAGACGCAGTCGCCGCCACGGATTCCGGGCTCGCCAAGCCTCCGCCACCGGCCGACGAGTGTTGTCGCGCCGTCGTCATAAGGGTCGGGCGCGGCTCACGGTCTGATTCCAGATATGTCGCTGGCCGGCCGGCACCTGACCAAGGAAAGGGAGTTTTTGTCGGTTTACCGCCGCGGCCGCCGCCTGCGCTCCCCAAGCCTGGCCGCGTGGTCTTTGAAGGTGCCGGCCGGTGAACCGAGCCGTTTTGCCGTGGTGGTGTCCAGCAAGGTTTCAGCTAAGTCCACTAAGCGTAACCTGATTCGTCGACGCGTGTGGGCGGCCCTGCGTAAGCACTACGGGGAGTTGCCGGCCAAGGGTTTGCATTTGGTGATTTCCGCGCAACATCAGGCGGCCAAAGCAGATTATGTCCAGATTTCCAAGGACGTAGCTTCCATTGTACATACGCACTAATCTGACTCCCGTAAGTATGCGACAAGTTCTCATCTGGCTTATCCGTCAGTATCAGCGCACCCTCTCCCCCGATCACGGGTGGGGCCGGGTGTTGTACCCGAATGCCGGGTGTCGTTTCCACCCGTCATGTTCGGAATACGCCCGTCAGGCCATTGACAAGCAGGGGGTGCTAAGGGGCGTAGGTACAACCTGCTTGCGTCTGGCACGTTGCCACCCGTGGGCTAAAGGCGGACTTGATCCGATAGCCTAGATTTCATATGGGGCACATCTGGCAAGCCATTTTCTATCAGCCGCTCTACAATCTTCTGGTTGCGCTGTATAACCTGGTTGGGGGCGATATGGGTTTGGCGATTGTGGCGCTCACAGTGCTTATAAAGCTCGTTTTGTTCCCGCTGTCACAAAAGACCCTTCATTCCCAGCGGGCGCTGCAGGAATTGCAGCCGAAAGTAGACGAGCTCAAGGCCAAATACAAGGACCAGCGTGAAAAACTGGGCCAGGAGCTCATGGCGCTGTACCAAAAAGAGAAGGTGAGTCCGCTGTCCTCGTGTCTGCCACTGCTGGTGCAGATGCCTTTCCTGTTTGCCATGTATCAGGTGTTCCGGAGCGGCCTGGCGTCAGAAAGCCTCGATTTGCTGTATGGCTTCATATCCAGGCCGGAAAGCCTGAATCATACATTGTTTGGTCTGCTTGACTT
Source organism: uncultured Gammaproteobacteria bacterium (assembly GCA_964566145.1). Taxonomy (GTDB): domain Bacteria; phylum Patescibacteriota; class Patescibacteriia; order Veblenbacterales; family UBA10138; genus CAZMHN01. Next base: position 16,236 of record CAZMHN010000004.1, on the reverse strand, counting down.
GAGCGTACGGAACATACCCTTGGCGGTTTTGGCCGGACTGGCCATGTTTTGGCAGTCCAGAATGCTCATGACGAAGCGCCCGCCCATGCCCGTGTCCGGCTCTCAGGACGAAAACCTGACCGCCATAATGAACAAGCAGGTCATGTATGTCATGCCCGCCATGACCGTGGTGTTCGGCTTTACCCTGCCCGGGGGCCTGATGCTGTATTGGCTGACCAACACCCTTCTTACCATTATTCAGCAGGCCCTGGTATTCCGACGCCATGCCGCCCCTCCCGTGCCATAATCTCCCGGTATATACCGCCGCCGGCCGCCATCTGGGCCGCGTGGTTGATGTTGATATAGACCCTCTGACCCAGATGGTTGAAAACTACCACGTAGCGCCAGTCAGTCCCCTGCCGGCACTGTGGCGCGGGCGGCTTATCATTGGCCGCGGTCAGGTGGTGGAAGTTTCCAAAGACAGGCTTGTGGTGCGGGATACCGTAAATCCCATTGAAGCGGTCGTAGAGACCCGACTGGCGGCAGATCCGAGCTAAGACGTAGAGATCGCGCGGTCTTTTCCGACTATAACGCGCAGGGCTTCTGGCGCCAAGCTTACGGTGGCGGGGGTTTTGAGCATGCGATATCCGTCGACAATCAGGGGCGTATCCTCTCCAGAAGACAGCAACCGCGCCGATTCGAACGGCAGGATGGTGGTGTGCCGTTGCCAGTGTTTATTACCCCACCACCCGCCGCGTTCTATTGGTGTGAGGATGGCCTGTAGCAATCTTGCTTCCGGGTTCAGAGGGATCTGTCCGTCGAGCCAATCCAAATTGGCGATGCGTATGCTGTGAGGCACTTCCAAGCGGACGCTGAACGTGCCGCCGAGTTCCAGGATGGGGGTGCCTTGGGCCGTGACCGAGTGTATGAAGTATTGACTGTTGATGCGTCCCAAGTTGACAGTAGCGACCATGCGGCTCGATAAGGCGTGACAGGCGGCCACACCGGCCGGAATCCCTAAGATACCAGCCAGAATCTGCTTGTCGGCGCCCAGGGGAATGAATCCCATGGTAACGCGTTTGTGGCGTACCAGCGCGCTGGCTACCTGACTCACCGTAATGTCGTTACCGACCGCCACCACAGTATCAGCTCCGTCTTTTACGGCGCTGTCCACCAAGTCGCGAACGCTTTTGAGCAACGTCAAACGTCCGACCTTGCCTTGGATGCCCAGGTCGGTTAGGACCGTTTCGAGTCTGATGAGTTCGCTGGCGTGGGAGCGGTCCTGGAGGTAGCTGTCGTACAGGTAGAAGTAGGGCATAGCTGAGGTGCCTGGCGCGGCCAGGCCTTGGAAGCTACTCCTGGGCGGGTTTCTTCCCGTTGACCTTGGCAGCTATCGGGGCGGCGGCCGCCACGCCCATCTGGCATCGGCCGTTGAGTTGCGCACCCTCAGCCACCACCAACACCTTGGTGGTTATGTCGCCATCAACACGGCTCGAGGCGGTGAGTTCCAGCCTCTCGCTGACTGTGAGATTGCCTTTTATATAGCCGGCGACAAAGGCGTTGGCCGCCTGGATGTTGGCTTTTATTTTTGCTTCACGGCCCACGGTCAAATTACCGCTCGTGGACACGCTCCCGGTTAAGGAGCCCTCAATTTGAACGTTCCCCTGGCTCTTGAAATCACCCTCTACGTGTACGGTCGGGCCAATAACGGTTTCGGCGCCGCCGTTAGCGTCGCTCTTGAACATAGGCCTATTTACAAAGTGATCAGGTTAGGAAAATCACAACTATTGTAGTATGGTATCGTATGAAGCGTCAAAGCATATGATTATGGACTCCACACCATACCTCAAGCGCGACCTGGTGACACTGATGGTGATAATGGGCATCATCGTAGTCGCCGTGGCAGTGCTGGGCTATTTCGAGTTTACGCAGGGTTTGTTCACGGCTCTGGCCGAGCAATACCTGCCCAAGCTCAAGCCCTCTTGAACTTGAGGGGTACTATCACTACAATAGCGTGGCGTTGGAAGACCTCCGCCCATGCCTTTTGCCCCTGTAGTTCAATGGATAGAACAAGGGACTCCTAAGCCTTAGATCCAAGTTCGATTCTTGGCGGGGGCAAGAGGGGTGGCTCTCGCGGAGGACCGATGCCGTATGGGCCAGTAGCTCAGTTGGTAGAGCGCAGCATTCGCATTGCTGAGGTCAGGGGTTCGAATCCCCTCTGGTCCACCAAGTAATTCTTAGGGCCATGGCGCGCATAGCTGGCGTTAGCATATCGAATTTGAACTTAGGTGAGGCGTTGCAGGACATACGCTCATTGGTTGGCTTGGGCATTCCTCGGCTGGTAGTTACGGCAAACCCGGAAATACTGGTTATGGCATATAAAAACAGCCAGTATAGGGCTGTTTTGCAGGCGGCTGGACTGGTTTTGGCAGATGGGGCGGGCACTGTCTTGGCTTCGTATTTTACCGGCGACCCGCTTAGCAAAGGTAGGGTCATAGGGGTGGATTTGGTAGAAAGCCTTATGGCAGGACATGGCGCGCCTGGGTGTTCTGTTTTCCTATTAGGAAAGAGTGCAGATATATTACAAAAAGCGACGCATAATATTATGTCAAAATACGGCAAAAGCAGTGTAATCGGCTATGAAGAAGCTCCACAGTTCGTTGACATTGCGGAATTGGATTCAAACCGACAGCATATTGAACTGATCAGTAAGATAAACAATACCCATCCAGACATTCTTTTGGTGGGTTTTGGCCATCCCAAGCAGGAGTTGTGGCTTGATAAGTATCTTGGTCAGACCGGAGCTAAGGTTGGCATTGGTGTTGGTGGTAGTTTTGATTATATTTCCGGGGTGGTTAAAAGACCTAACTTATACATAAGAAAGGTTGGATTAGAGTGGGCAGTCAGGCTTTTTAGGCAACCGATAAGGTATAGAAGGATAATCAATGCTTGTATCGTTTTCCCTTGTTTATTTGCAAAAGAAAGATTGTCAGCATTGTTTCACGTGGAACATTGACATAGTTTTTTGTAAAGTACATAATTTTACAGCCAAAGCTGTTTTGTTGGGCCCATAGCTCAGTTGGTAGAGCGCTTCCATGGCATGGAAGAGGTCAGGAGTTCGAGCCTCCTTGGGTCCACCAAAGCAGCTTTTGTTTTTTAACCTTTTTGTTCTATGTGAAACATGCGTCGTAAAATGAGTAAATTCAAAATAGTATCCTTGACAAGAATAGCTTGTTTTGTATACTACCTACTAGTACCTAGTATATGGATATTTGTGATCCAAAAACCATCAAAGACCAGGCTAAGCGCACACAAGGCCAGGTTGAGAGCATTGGCAGGATGCTGGACGAACACCGCCCCTGTTCTGATATTCTGCAACAGATAGTCGCGGCGCGTGCATCGCTATCCAAGCTTGGGTCTCTTATGCTCCAGGCGGAGGCCCAGGGGTGCTTGAGCGGGCCGCAGACCAGCGAGGCCAAGCTCAAGGATTTGGAACGAGTGGTTGAGAATTTATTCAAACTAAGCTAATTCTTCATCGTTAGCCTATGTCAGAAGTCATACTCACGGATCAGTCGTTTCCGCAGGAGGTGCTGGAGAGCCAGGTGCCGGTGCTGGTTGATTTTTGGGCGCCCTGGTGCGGGCCGTGCCGGATTCAGGGGCCTATCATCGAGGAGCTGGCCGCCGAACTCGACTCCGCGAAGGCCAAAGTGGCGAAGCTCAATGTGGACGAGAATGGCGGCACAGCACAAACCTACGGCATAATGAGCATACCCACCCTGGCGGTGTTCAAGGGGGGCAAGATCGTGGAGCAGTTCGTCGGCGTACAGCAGAAGGATAAGCTCAAGGAAGTACTGTTGAGGCACTCCAGCTAAACGTATGCCCGAATCAAACAAGACGTACGATACCATCATCGTGGGTGCGGGTGCAGCCGGACTGACTGCGGCTTTGTACACGGGCCGCCGGGCCATGCACACGCTCATTGTGACGCAGGATATAGGCGGACAGGCGGCTACGACCAATGAAATCGAAAATTATCCCGGGGTGGGGCTAGTTGACGGCCCGTCGCTTATGAATCAATTCAAGGAGCAGGCCGAGAAGCACGGCACTGAGATTGCGTATGCGGAGGTAGTCAAGATAGACAAGCGCATGGACGGCGAAGGTAAGCCGGTTTTCACCGTGCAAACCAACACCGAGGCGTACGAAGGGCATACGGTCATATTGGCGTTTGGTTTGACCCATCGGCATTTAGGGGTTCCAGGTGAGAAGGAATTGGGCGGCAAGGGCGTCACTTACTGCGCCACCTGTGACGCCCCGCTATTCAAAGGCAAGACTGTGGCCGTGGTTGGAGGAGGCAACTCGGCTGTTGACGCGGCTCTGCTTTTGGCTAAGAACAGCCCGAAGGTTTACCTCATACACCGGGGCGATGAGTTCCGGGCTGAAGCGGTGCTGGTGGAACAGTTGAAGCAGGATAATATCGAGCTGATCATGAACAGTGAGACCAAGGAAATACGAGGCGATACGCGGGTCAGGAGCATAGTGGTCCGTGACGTGAAGGATGCGGCCCGAGAACGCGAGATAGGCGTCGAGGGGGTGTTCGTTGAGATAGGCTACGTAGTGAATTCAAAATTCATAGACGGCCTGGTGGAGCTTGATGAGCGCAAGCAGGTGAAGATAAATCTGGACAGTGAGACCTCCACTCCGGGCATCTTCGGTGCTGGTGACATAACCAACATTTCTTACAAACAAATAGTGATATCGGCCGGGTGGGGCGCCACTGCGGCCCTGAAGGCGTATGAATACCTGCAGAGGGTCCGCGGATTCAGAGGGGTATCCATTGATTGGGGGCTAGCCAAGGCGCCTACGGCAATAGCCACACCAACGCAGCCTCAGCCAGCTAAGAACTGAACTTATGTCGATATTTGCCAATGCTATGCAGCAGTTGAGGACGGCTGCCAAACACACCAATCTGTCCTCATCGGTCGTTGAACGCATGAAACACCCCGAGCGCTCCCTGACGCTCTCTCTTCCGGTTACAATGGACGACGGGAGCGTGCGTGTGTTCGAAGGCTACCGCGTGCAGTACTCGTCTGCGCGCGGGCCGTATAAGGGCGGGTTGCGTTTTCATCCTCAAACTAACCTAGATGAAGTGAAGGCCCTGGCTTTTTGGATGGCGGTCAAGTGCGCCGTGGTCGGAATACCTTTGGGCGGCGCCAAGGGGGGCGTGACGCTTGATCCTAAAAAGCTTTCCCGCGGCGAGCTGGAGCGTTTGACGCGCGCTCTGGCGCGCAAGCTCGTTCCGTTCGTGGGGCCGGAGCAAGACGTGCCGGCGCCGGACGTGAACACCACTCCGGAGATTATGGCGTGGTTCATGGACGAGTACTCTCGTACGGTCGGACGGCAGGTGCCGGGCGTGGTCACGGGCAAACCCCTGTCCTTGGGCGGCTCACAGGGGCGCACTCCGGCCACGGCTCAGGGTGCGATGTACGTGCTTGATGAGTTGGCTCAGAAGCTGAAATTGAAGCCTAAACAGACTACCGTGGCTGTGCAGGGCATGGGGAATGTGGGGGGCATCATGGCGCAACTGTTGCATCAGGCGGGATACAGGGTGGTGGCAATGTCGGATTCATCCGGCGGCGTGTACAACCCGAAGGGTTTGAACGTACCCGAGGTTGAGCGCCACAAGAAACAGCAGGGCACTCTCAAGGGGTTTCCGGGTGCCGCGCCTGTCACAAACGAGAAGTTGCTGGAGTTGCCGGTCACCGTTCTCGTTCCGGCGGCGCTTGAGAACCAGATTACAAACAAGAATGCTTCGCGCATCAAAGCCAAGGTGGTGTTCGAAATGGCTAACGGACCCACTACCCCCGAGGCCGACGTGAAGCTGGCCCGAAGGAAGATAGTCGTGGTGCCGGATGTGCTGGCCAACGCCGGCGGGGTGACCGTGTCCTATTTCGAGCTCGTACAGAACCTTCAGCAGTACTATTGGGATGAAGGCGAGGTTTTTGCGAAGCTCAAGCCTATCATGGTGCAGTCCTTCAAGCGCGTGTGGCAACGCGCCGACCAGCTTCACGTGCCCCTCCGTACCGCCGCATATGTGGTCGCCCTGGAACGCATTGGTCAGGCCGTGGAGGCCAGGGGTGACTACTGAGGCATGGAGCCGCGTGAGTTCATCGACAAGGAGTTCATTTACGCCCTGATAGGCGCTACGACCAATCGGGATAAGTACGGCTACGCCGTACTTATGGATTTGCACGAAGCCGGATTTACTGTCGCCGGAGTCAATCCGAAGTATACGGAAATAGACGGCGTTTCGGTGTATCCGTCCTTGCGTCACCTGCCGCAGAAGCCCGACGTGGTGATTTTTTTGATACCGCCTGAGGTGGGCGTACAGGTTTTGGGCGAGGCCGCGGCGCTCGGGATAAGGAAAGCCTGGTTCCAGCCGGGCGCCGAGAGCGATGAGGTTCGCGCCAAAGCGAAAGACCTTGGCGTTGAAGCGGTGGCCGATGGCAGTTGCATCATGGTGATGCGGAGGAACTTGGGGTTGTGATTGTCCCGCCGTCCGCGCGGGAAGCTGAGCGAGAGGGTGGGTAGCAAAGAAAAACCCTGCCGATTGTGGGCAGGGTTTTTGTATCGGGCGGACTTATCTACCCGCCGATGCTGTCGGTTTTCTTGGGGTAGGAATGCATCCAGGTTTCGGGGGTGAGAATGCGGTTCAGGTCATCCTGGAGTGCTCGGCCGAGGTCGCGTAAGACCCCGGGGAATGTGCCGCGTTCCTGTGCCAGGAGCACGATGACTAACCAACCAAGAACAAAGCAGGTTCCGGCGAACGCGATGGACCCCGGCAGGTTCTCGGTCCGGTTGGCCATAAAAAGAACGTACTCCGGAGAGTCGTGGCCAGATATGTTCCAGAATGGGAAGGTGGGCAGGGGCCAGTGAAAAGCGATGGAAAAGAACAGGCAGATGAACGGCGCGAACGCTAGGAGCAGAGCCGTCTTAACGCCCCAGGTGATCTCGTGTCGTTCGGTTGCGGGAACGGTCGGCATGCAGCCTCCTTATGTTTGGTGTGGGTGTTTTTGGTTTGATGCAAATATGAAAACGTGCACGCATCCAGTTGATGAAGCGTGCTGGCCAGTACGTCAAAGCATGTTTTTGGTTTCTGGCCCAGGATCCGGAATCGCTTCCGCGGTCCCAATGTCAGAAACCAAAGGGCGTGCTTTTTCGTATGGGTGTTCGTTTTGTTAAGGTATGGCAGTATGATACAGATGTGCGTGAGTTAGTCAATGGCAAGAACAGACGAACTTTATGGATTTTATTTGGGAACGCAAATTGTGGAAAGCGGGCTATGCGCTGGTAGCCGGCGTGGACGAGGCGGGCAGGGGCGCCTGGGCCGGACCGTTGGTTTCGGCCGCGGTCGTCGCAGACAGGGCAGCTGCGCAGGAGTGGCAGAAACAGGAATGGTGCACGCGCGTGGCCGATTCCAAGACGCTCTCACCCAAGGTCCGCGAGCAGGTGTTTGAAGCAATGAAAGGAATCGTGCCGTGGGCGCTGGGGATCGTGGCCAGCGAGACTATAGATCAAATCGGCGTGGGGGAGGCCAACAGGCGCGCGATTCACCTGGCGGTCATGCAACTCCAGGTCCGGCCGTCGTTCGTGTTTGTTGACTATGTGTCCAAGCTTGGGGGCACAGTGGCCGATGTCAAAGCCGGCGTGCTGGTGGACGGCGATGCCAGGGTGTTCAGCGTCGCCTTGGCTTCCATAGTAGCCAAGGTACAGCGCGACCGCATGATGCTTAGGTATGACAAGGAGTACCCCGGCTACGGCTTTGATGCGCACAAAGGGTATGGTACGCCGGTGCACTTGTCGGCCTTGAAGGCCAGGGGTTTATCGCCTATCCATCGGCGCTCGTATCGACCAGTGCAGGCGTGCTTGGTATAATACCTGCTGTTATGTTAGGCCAGGTCGTCACCGCCAAGCTATTGGACCCGGAAACGCTCCTGAAGAGCGAGCTCAAACTCGAGCTCGGATATCAGGTGGCGGATTTGGGTTGCGGCGGCGCGGGGTATTTCACCCTGCCGGTGGCAAGGGCGGTGGGGAGCCGGGGCAAGGTGTATGCGGTGGACGTGCTCAGGAGCGCGCTCGACGGCGTTGCCAGCAAGGCCAAGCTGGAGAATCTGACGAACATTGAAACGGTTTGGAGTGACGTGGAACGCATCGGAGCCACCAAGGTCCCCGCCGGCACCCTGGACGCCGCGCTCCTCGTTAACATCATGTTCCAGTCCCGGAAGAACGAGGAGATGCTCAAAGAGGCCAGTAGGCTGTTGAAAGTCGGCGGCAAGCTTTTGGTGGTTGATTGGAAAGTAGCCGCCACGCCGCTCGGTCCGCCCATGGACCAGCGCATACCGCCGGAGCAGCTTACGGTTCTGGCCAAGAAAGCCGGGTTCGTGGTAAACAAAGAACTTGAGGCCGGGCCGTATCACTACGGCATTTTATTCGTGAAACAATAGTATGCTCGATGCACTTCGACCGTTCTTGGATGTGAGTTATTGGTTCTCCCAATATTCGGAATACTTCGCCGGCACAATGTTTTGGGCGGCGCTGGGGATCATTTCCGGCTTGGTGGTGCTGGGCGCGGCCATACGCCTGGCGTCCAGGTTTATAAAGGACCCAAGCTCCCGTAAGGCCTGTCGGCGCCTGTCCACCATGAGTATTACGGTCGGTCTTCTGTCGGCTGTAAGTTTCTTTTTCACCCAGACGTCCACGCCCGTCCTCGGGAGCCGGTTCTGGTTTCTGCTCTGGGTTCTGGTCGCCGTCGTTTGGCTGGCGTTCATTGTGAGGTATATGTTGAAGGTGGCGCCGCAGGAGCGAGCCGAACGGGCCAAGTTGCAAGCCTATCAGAAGTACCTGCCCGGATCGGGCAGGTAGGGCGCCCATGCCGCACGCGCGTCAGCACTTGGGCGCGCTTGGCGAGCGGGTGGCCAAGGAGCGGCTGGAGGGAGAAGGTTACGTGGTAGTGGGACAGAACTGGCACGCCGGGCGGTACGGCGAAATCGACCTTGTAGCGGCGAAAGGCGATGAGGTGGTATTTGTCGAGGTGAAGACCAGGAGCGGGGTCGGGTTCGGCCAACCAGAGGAGGCGGTAACCGGCGCTAAGCTGGACAAGCTCAAGGGGGCGGCTCAGGCTTTTCTACTCTCGCATCCATTGGTGAAAGGAGCTCCGCGGTTCGACGTTATCGCGGTGGTGGTGGGGCCCAAAGGAGAAGTGCGGAACATGGAGCATTTTAGGGACGTCGGCTGACAGTTGACATGAGACAAATCCTGTCCTACACTTTCACGCAGTGAGCTAGGCTCTTATAGCCTAGCCATTTTTGTTGGGTAAACAGGAGGATCTATACGTATGCAGACCTCGTCCATCATGACCGCCATCGAGCAGATATGCGAGGAAAAGAACATCCCCGTATCCGCGGTCGTGGAAACCATCGAGCAGGCGCTGGCTTCGGCCTACCGCAAGGATTTCGGAGAACTCAACCAGAATATCAAGGTTGAATTCGATCCCGTGACGGGCGCGAGCCGCATTTTCGACGTGAAGGCTGTAGTGGCTGGTCCGGCTGAGGGTGAGGAAGAGATAAACGAGAAAAAGGAGCTTTTGCTGGATGAGGTCAGGAAGACAAATCCGGATGCGCAGGTCGGCGATGAAGTGCGCACCGAACTCAAGGTGCCGGCCGAGTACGGCCGTGTGGCCGCACAGACCGCCAAACAGGTCATCATCCAGCGGTTACGTGAGGCCGAGCGGGAAATGGTGTTTTCGGAGTACAAGGATAAGGAAGGCCAGGTCTTGATGGGTACCATTCAGCGCGTGGAAGGGAGAACGGTGTTCGTGGACCTGGGGCATACCGTGGCCGTGATGCCTTTCAGCGAGCAGATACCCAGGGAGCACTATGTGCCGGCCGCCAGGATCAAGGTGTATCTGGTGTCAGTGAACGCCTCCACCAGGGGCCCGGAGGTCGTGGTTTCCCGCACTCACCCGGAGATAGTGCGCCAGCTGTTTGCCCAGGAGGTGCCTGAAATAGCCGGTGGTACAGTGGTCATCAAGGCCATTGCCCGAGAGGCCGGCAGCCGCACCAAGATAGCAGTGGCGGCGACCGAGCCTAATATAGACCCCATCGGCTCGTGCGTCGGCCAGCGCGGCATGCGCGTGCAAACCGTCATATCGCAGCTTGGCGGCGAGAAGATAGATATTATCGAGTGGTCGGACCAGCCGCAGAAGTTCATCGCCTCAGCGCTGTCTCCGGCCAAGGTTTTGGTCGTGACTTTGGACGAGCCCGAGCGCCAAGCCAAGGTGGAAGTGGCGGAGGACCAGCTTTCGCTGGCCATCGGCCGAGGCGGACAGAACGTCAGGCTGGCAGTTAAGCTCACGGGCTGGAAGATAGACATCATCGGTAGCGGGGTACCGCCCGAGGCCGCAGTTGAAGGCGAAGAGGTAGAGCCGGCGACCGCGGCCGGCGAAGACAGCGGCTCTGCGGCAGAGCCGGAGGCTTCGGTTTCAGCTGAGGAAGCACCGGCCGAAGCCGCTCCTGCGGAGGAGTCACAAGCGTAATTTTTTCGGTGTAACCACACACACCTATGTTCAGTCCAGTTAGTTTTGCAATCATCGCCTCGCTCATCACAATCGCGTATGCCATCGTGCTCACGCGCTGGGTGCTGAAGCTGGCGAGCGGCAGTCAGGCTATGCAGGACATCGCTTCTGCCATTCAGGTGGGGGCGAAGGCCTATCTCACTAGGCAATATAAGACCATCGCGGTCATCGCAATGGTCTTGTTTGTGCTTTTGGGGTTCTTGTGGAACTGGTCTACCGCCCTGGCTTTCCTGGTAGGAGCCTTGGGCTCGGCCGCGGCCGGTTTCATCGGTATGAACGTATCCGTTCGGGCCAACGTGCGCACGGCCGAGGCGGCCAAGCAAGGTATGCGTAGTGCGTTCATGGTCGCGGTTCGCGGCGGAACCATCACCGGGCTCATGGTTGTCGGGTTGGCGCTTTTGGCGGTGGCCGCATTCTACTCGCTTTCAAACGGCAACCTGTCCGCGCTCATAGGCTTGGGCTTTGGAGGCAGTTTGATATCGGTGTTCGCCCGTTTGGGCGGGGGCATTTTTACTAAGGCGGCGGACGTGGGAGCGGACCTTGTGGGCAAGGTGGAAGCCGGGATCCCGGAGGACGATCCGAGGAATCCTGCTGTCATCGCCGACAACGTGGGGGACAACGTGGGCGACTGCGCCGGAATGGCCGCCGACCTGTATGAATCCTACGCCGTGACGGCCGTAGCCGCCATGTTGCTGGGTTCATTGGTGTTCAAAAATTTCGGCAACGCTACCGTCTACCCGCTGGTCCTGGGCGGCGTGGCCGTGCTCGCTTCGCTTTTAGGCTCGCTCGTTATCAAGCTCACGGGTACCAAGATTATGGCCGCGTTGTACCGCGGGCTGGCGGCCTCTGGCATCGTGGCCGCCGTCGCGTTCTATTTCGTTACCAAGGAGCTCATGGCGGGCAACGGGCTGTACTCTGAAACGAACATATTCTTCGCTTCGCTCATAGGCCTGGCCACAACCGCGCTCCTGGTCGTCATCACCGAGTACTACACCTCGACCGAGTACAAGCCTGTCCGCGGCATCGCCCAGGCTTCCACGACCGGCCACGGCACGAACATCATCGCCGGTCTGGCGGTGTCCATGCGTTCCACGGCTTGGCCCGTATTGGTCATTGCCGCCGCCACACTCTCAGCTTTCGCCCTGGCGGGACTGTACGGCGTGGCCGTAGCCGCCATGGCCATGCTGTCCATGACCGGCATCGTAGTGGCCATCGACGCTTACGGCCCCATTACCGACAACGCCGGCGGCATCGCTGAGATGGCGGACCTTCCGGAGGAAGTGAGGAGCGTAACTGATCCGCTGGACGCCGTTGGCAACACAACCAAGGCCGTGACCAAGGGGTATGCTATCGGAAGCGCTGGTTTGGCCGCCCTGGTGCTGTTTGCGGCTTACATAGAAGAGTTCGCCGGCCGCGGCGTGAACATAGAATTCCCGCTGTCCGATCCCAAGGTGCTGGTTGGCCTGTTCATCGGAGGCCTGCTACCGTATCTGTTCGGCGCCATGTCCATGGAGGCTGTGGGCAAGGCGGCTGGTAAGGTGGTAGAAGAGGTGCGCAGGCAATTCAGGGAAATACCGGGTATCATGGAGCGTACGGCCAAGCCGGATTACGCCAGGGCAGTGGACATAGTGACGACAGGCGCCTTGAAGCAAATGGTAATCCCGGCGCTTCTGCCGGTAGTTGCGCCCGTCATCATCGGTTTCACGCTCGGACCCGAGGCTTTGGGCGGACTGCTCGTCGGATCAATAGTTACGGGATTGTTCGTAGCCATTTCCATGACCACAGGCGGTGCCGCCTGGGACAACGCCAAGAAATACATTGAAGCCGGGAACTACGGCGGCAAGGGCAGTTTCGCGCACCAGGCGGCCGTGACCGGGGACACAGTGGGCGATCCGTACAAGGATACGGCCGGACCAGCCATCAATCCCATGATAAAGATACTGAACGTGGTGGCTCTGCTCCTGGTAGCATTCCTTATCTAGCATGCAGCACGCGGTCAGCGACGTAGCCGGCGGTAAGGTTCAGGTGACCTTTACTCTGACGGCCGAAGAGCATGCCAAATTCGAGGCGCGCTCTCTTTTGCGCTTGGGAGCTCAGCTTGCAGTCAAGGGATTTCGGAAGGGTCATGCGCCTGAGGACATCGTGCGCCAGCATGTGGCCGCTTCCGAACTCAAGGAGGAAACTCTTCTGGAGGCGGTGCGTGAGGCGTACCCGGCGTTCATTAGGGAGCAAGAGCTTGAAGTGGTAGGCGAACCTGTTTTGGCGCTCCAGTCGGAAGACCCTTTCGTTTTTCATGTCACCTCAGCCAAGTTGCCCAAGGTTGATTTGGGCAAGTGGGATAAAGTGAGGGTGAAGAGGAAGCCCGTGCAAGCTGAGGCCAAGGATGTAGATGAGCTTTTGGAGAGCGTGCGCGAGAACCGCGCCAGTGAGGCGGCTGTCGCGCGGCCGGCAGCCCCGGGCGACCGGATAGATATGGATTATGAACTGTCGCAGGGAGGCGTGCCCTTGGAAGAAGGGAGGCGTGCCGGCTATAGTGCCATCCTTGGCAAGGGCCAGCTTCTCCCGGGATTCGAGGAGCAGGTGCTTGGCATGAAGCCGGGTGAGGAAAAAACTTTCGACATTACGTTCCCTAAAGATTTTAGGCCGGACCTGGCCGGTAAGACTGTGCAGGTCAAGGCTAAGCTTACGGCCGTGTTCGAGCGAACTCTGCCAGAGGTCACAGACGATTTTGCCAGGAGCTTGGGGAAGTTCGATTCAGCAGAGGATCTGAAGGCCAAACTCAAGCACAACATGTTGGAAGAGCGCGAAGCGGTTGAGAGCCAGCGCGTGGAGCGGGAGATGCTGGAGGTCATCGTCGGGAAGGCGTCGTTCGGAGACATTCCGGAGCTGTTGCTTATGAGCGAGACTGAGAAGATGCTCCATGAGTTGAAGCATGGCATAGAGGAGCGCGGTTTAGGCTGGAGCGACTATCTGGCAAGCATAAAGAAAGACGAAGCGCAGCTGAAGAGCGAATTCTCGAAACCGGCGGAGCGCCGGGTGAAAGTGGCGCTCGTAATTCGTGCTTTTTCCAAACAGTTCAACCTGGAGGCGGACGACGACGCGGTCGAAACGGACATCGCGAGCACGCTGGCCCGCTATGGCGACGATGAACGGGTGGCATCCCAGCTCAACACCGACGATTACCGTTTGTACGTGAAGAACATCCTGACGAACCGCAAGGTCATCGCCTGGCTCACGGAGAAGCTGGTGGAGTAGTTTGGATCCGAGGGGCGGTGCAGTATACTAAGGGTACTTTTGTACCCTTATGTTATTTGGTTCGCACGTATCAGCCGCCGGAGGAGTGGAGAATGCTCCGGAGCGGGCCGCGGCCTTAGGCTGCGAAGCATTCCAGTTCTTTTCCCGTTCGCCGCAGGGCGGGCCAGCGCCCAAGCTTGGCGCAGCTCAAGTTAAGGCATTCAAGGATAATTGTAAAAAATTCAAACAGGCGGAGAGCTACATACACGCTCCGTACTACATCAATTTCGCATCACCCAAACATACGGTTCGCTACGGTTCGTCGTCGGTCATACGTGAGGAGCTTGAGCGCGGGAGCGAACTCGGCGTTAAGTACCTTATGGCGCACCTGGGGAGCAGTCGCGAAGTGGGCGATAAGGAGGGCATGGAGTACGTGGTGGAAGGGTTGGTGCGCATGCTCGAGGGCTACACAGGCACCACGCAGTTCCTTATCGAGAATTCAGCCGGCGCAGGCAAGGTACTGGGGGATACGTTCGAAGAAATCGGCGAAATGGTATGGAAGGCCGAGAAACAATTGAAGAAAAAGGGCGCAATCGGCGTGTGTTTTGACACGTGCCACGCATTCACGTCAGGTTATGACCTGCGGGACAAGTCCGCAGTAAAGAAAACGCTGGATGATTTTGATAAGCACATTGGCCTGGAGCGACTAAAGCTGATTCATTGTAATGACAGCAAGTTCGGCCTGAGCGAGCACAAGGACAGGCATGAACATTTGGGCAAGGGTAAAATCGGCCTGAAGGGGTTTGAAGCGTTGGTGAAAGAGCCGCGGCTGAAGCACGTCAACTTCATTTTGGAAACACCTAAGGACGACAAAGGTGATGACCCCAGGAACCTTGCTATACTAAGGAAGTTTAGAGGAACATAATTTATGACCATCACAAAATTCGGACATTGTTGCTTATTGATTGAGGAGCAGGGACTTCGAATTCTTACCGACCCCGGCAATTACACTACCGAGCAGAATGGAGTAAAGGACATTACCGTGGTGCTCATTACACACGAGCATGGTGACCACTTTCACGTAGAGTCACTAAAGGAAGTGTTGGCGAACAATCCGACAGCCAGAGTCATTACTAATCGCAGTGTGGGCAAGCTATTAGATGAGGCGGGAATTCCCTACACAGTATTGGAGCACAGGCAAAGCACGGACATACAGGGTATTTTGGTGGAAGCTTTCGGCGACAAGCACCACATAATTTATAAGACGCTTGATTTGGTGCAGAATACCGGCTTTTTTATCGCAGGCAAGCTTTTTTACCCCGGTGACGCCTTTACCAACCCCGGTAAACCAATCGACATTCTGGCGTTGCCTGTGAACGGACCGTGGATGACTGCGGCTGAAGCGTTTGATTATGCACAAGAAGTGAGACCGCGGGTGTGTTTCCCGGTTCATGACGGGAATATGATGAGGACTGCTACGATATACCGCTTATCGACTAATATCTTAAAAGCCGCCGGCGTAACGTTCGTTCCTCTTGAGCTCAATAAAAAGACAGAACTATGACACATGTCGAGTTGGCCGTACTAGCGGCCAAGCGGGCAGGGAAACTGTTGCTCAAGGAATTCAAGCGGCCCGGAACAGCATGGAAACTGAAGTCGAGCCACGAGATCGTGACCAAGGCCGATACGGCCTCGGAGCGCGTCATATTGTCCCTGCTCAAGAAGCACACGCCGAATTTTGAGATTCTAAGCGAGGAGTCCGGGCTGACCAAACACAAGCCTAGCCCCGCACCGTCACGACGTAAGTCGGGTCTGGTGCGTGGGTCAGATTACCTGTGGGTAGTGGACCCATTGGACGGCACCACCAACTTTACCGTGAAGAATCCGCTTTTTTCCGTGTCCATTGCGTTGTACAAGAAAGGAAAACCCATTGTCGTCGTGGTGTATGCGCCGTAC
>CAZMHN010000004.1:0-427 GCA_964566145.1 uncultured Gammaproteobacteria bacterium | reverse complement strand
TACCTGAACGGTGGGCGCATCAAAGTTTCGAAAACCCACGACCTGCGAAAGAGTTTTCTCACCTACTGCTACGGCCAGCACCCGAAACACATGCGCTACGCCGTGGAGCTGTACCGCTACTTCAAGATGCGGAGCGTGGACATGCGTCAGCTCGGGTCAGCGGCCATTGAGCTTGCCTGGGTGGCGGCAGGACGCACGGAAAGCGTAGTGATTCCAGGTACCAAGCCGTGGGACGCGGCCGCAGGTGTGCTATTAGTACAGGAAGCGGGCGGAAAGACCACGGACTTCAAGGGCAAGTCGTGGCGATTTGTGAACAGCAGGACTGGAAAAACCAGCTTGAATTCTGATTTACTGGCCACCAACGGCAAAATTCACCGCGCCATTCTGCGGCATTTGGTGTAGACATATGCCATACGCCTCACTGTTG
>CAZMHN010000003.1:16215-54882 GCA_964566145.1 uncultured Gammaproteobacteria bacterium | reverse complement strand
GCATTGAACAGGAAACGCCTGGCGTAACGGAGCATCTTCTGTTCATACCGTTCCATAAGCGTACCAAAGGCCTCGGTATCACCCCGTTGAACGCGTTCGGCTATGGCCTCGTCGCTGTAAGAGGATTCGCTCATGCTTACGTATATAGTACTACAGCGCAAAACGCCTAATATTTCAAGTCCGCGCCATATGGCGCGGACTTGAATCTGTATAAACCGTATGTCGATTACCGCAACGTCCACCCGCCGTCCACCACCAGGACCTGGCCGGTGATGTAGCTGGATTTTTCTGAAGCCAGGAACACGACCGCGTTCGCAATGTCCTCAGGTTCGCCTATCCTGGCCATAGGCACCATAGCCGCGGTCTGTTTTTTCACTTCTTCTTTGGCGTCCTGGTACGCGCCAGGGGTGTTGATGGCTCCGGGCGCCACCGCGTTCACGGTTACGTTCTGACGGGCCAGTTCGAGCGCCAGCGCCCGCGTCATGCCGTTCACCCCGCCCTTGGAGGCGCAGTAGTGCACCAGGTTCTCGAACCCCACTACTGAAGCTATGGAGGAAATGTTCACTATCCTGCCGCCTGCTGACAATAGTTTGGCCGCCGCCTTAGAACACAGGAACACTCCTTTGAGGTTCACGTTCATAACTTTGTCCCAGTCCGCTTCGGTCATGCTGGAAAAAGGCACGAACGGATAAATGCCGGCGTTATTGACCAGTACGTCGACCTTGCCGAACTTTTCCACGGTCTTTTGAAACAACGTTTCCACGGCCGACGGGTCGGTGACGTTGCAGGCCGTGCCGATCACTTCCGCGCCTGTCGCCTGAAGCTCTTTCGCGGCGGCGTCGCAGTCTGCTTGTTTCATGTCGGAAACAACCACGTTGTACCCGTCCTGGGCCAGGGCCAGCGCAATGCCCTTGCCGATGCCGCGGGCCGCTCCGGTCACGATGGCAGTTCTTTTCTCGGACATAAGTTTATTTATGAGAAAGTAAATTATGTGATGCACCTTTCACTATATAGCAAAATCACCCACCCGCAAGGGGTGAGTGTTTTTGCTATGGCGGAGAGGATGGGATTTCCCTTCGGGCCTGGGTTAGCTGGCGCGTTCGCGCATCAGCCAACCCTTCAAATCCCAGCGCGAGCCAAGCAGTTGGCTCGCTTCCAAACTCGACGATTTCAATAATCCCCACCGCAAGGGTGAGGATTATTGAAATGGCGGAGAGGATGGGATTTGAACCCATGAGGCGCTTATCAGGCGCCACGGTTTAGCAAACCGTTGCCTTGGACCACTCGGCCACCTCTCCGTGTTTATTTGTTGGGTGATGGGCCACAGAGCGGAGGCGGAGGGATTCGAACCCCCGATACCTTTTGAGGGTATAACGGTTTTCAAGACCGTCGCCTTCAACCACTCGGCCACGCCTCCGCTCTGTGGCCATCTCGAACTCCTGCAGGCCACGCCTCCGGGAATTTTCAAACGCGCACGTATCATAGGGTCTTTGGGGGCTCATGTCAACGAGTTTGACAGGACCGCAGAGTGCGGGTTAGTGTGTCAGTCACGATAGCCGCGGAATACAAAAAGAAAAAGGAGGCAGTCATGGAACATAAAATCACAGGCGTGCAACACCAAGCCAGCGTGTACGCCGCACTCTTAGAAAAATACATATCCGATAACGCGCCCGAATGCGATCGCTGTAGTAAGGAGGCGTCGTTACCGAAGTGCCGAGGATACAGGTGGCACCTTGTTTTTGAAAGCCCTGCCAAGTGGACGTTCATATTGTTTCGTCACAGCAAGCGCAGGTGGCAGCACAGCGGCCATGGTTGTCCTGCGGACGTGCTCGGTGATATTTATGTCAAGTTGAAGAAAAAAGAATTGCTGCTGTAAGCAGGTTGGTGTACGCCGCTCCAGAACACCGGGGCGGCTTTTCCTATAATAATTCCGGTCTCTGGTATACTTCGGGTATGGATGGCGTTGTGCGATGCGGCCGGTACGCCTTCGGCCCGAATAAGCTCCACTTGTGCGGCCCGGACGCGAACCAAGAGGTGCTGGCATACCTCAAAGAGGGCGCTGGCGACCCCGGCTTGGCCGCCTTGATGAAGCGTTTCAGCACGCTGTACCCGTATCTTAGGCAGATAGCCTCAGCCAATGGCATAGCGGACGCGTTTGACGAGCGAGTGGTGGAGGCGTACTGGATAGGCAATGAACTGTTGGAAACCGTGCCCCTGCGCACTTTTTATCGCCACCTGGCCGATACGCTCAGGCTGAAAGCGCGCGGGGCGCGCGGGCGTCTGGATTCCCTCGCGGCTACGCTTCCCAAGGGCGCGAGGATGCATCATTCGTTCCATGTGTTCAATGTGTATCAGCGCACGGACCAGGGCCGCGGCCTGCACACTGTGGAAGCCATGGATGCTTGCCGCGTGAGCTGGGGCAGAGTCGTGTCAGTGGACGGGCCGAGTATCACGGTCATGCGCAAGCCGCTGAGGCTAGAGGGGCACGCGTTGGCACTCGGTCTGGAAGAGTCGTTCCGGCTCACACGGCGGCTGGAGGACGACGCGTTCGAGTCACCACAGGTCGGACAGCTCATAACCATGCATTGGAACGTGCCATGCGAGGTTGTGAACAAGCAGAACGCGGCATGGCTCGAACGCTACACCTTGCGGCATATAGCACTTGCCAATGAAACGCTCTAGCCGACAAGAGGTGTGGCTGTTCGGCAATCCTGACCTGGAGAAAGACGCCTTGCCTATACAGCTCAAACCGGAGCTGGAAAAATTGTTTCCTAAGCTCACATTCGTGGTACGCGACCCGCTGGACGAGTGGCCGGAGCAGGACAAACTCGTCATCATAGACACGGTGCGGGGCCTGAATGAGGTTCGCGCCTTCGTTTCGCTGGATTCGTTCCAATCCCACCCCTTCGTCACTATGCACGATTTCGACCTTATGGCCGAGCTTGCCTGGCGCAAAAAAATGAACAAGCTCCCGCCGTTCGTGGTGCTGGGCGTGCCTGAGGGTGCGCCGCAGGAACAGGCGATTCAGGAACTCACGCCCCTGCTCCGTCAATACGCACGGTAAGGAAGTGCGAAGCACAGCTCATGCACGGGTCGTACGCCCGGACGAGCTTTTCCAGTTCCAGCTGAAGCTGTTCTTTGGTCGGGTTCTGCGGCAACATTGATTCCACCAGCGTCCCCAGGTCCTGCTCAATGTTTATCTGGTTCTGGCCCGTGGGGACAACAATGTCGCCTTCCACCACATTACCCTTCGTGTTGATCGTGACTTTGTGGTATAAGGTGCCGCGCGGCGCCTCGATAACGCCTACGCCGGTACCCTCGGGCAGAGCCGGCGGGACCGGCGCTTCGACCGTGAAATTCGCGTGCTCCAAGAGCTCTATGGCATGGTCCACGCAATGCAGTATCTCGACGGCCTGGGCCAGGTTGTTATCGTAGATGTTGGTGGAGGGAAAACGTTTGAGGGCTGCTTGCGCGTCGCGCTTGGTGGCCTCGTGGAGTGAATCCTTGGCCAAGTTGATGCGCGCGAGCGCGCCTACCATGTAGGTTTCGCCGTCGAACGTATAGCCGGAGGCATGCGAGTAGGGCAGGACAACGTGCTCTAGGTGATTACGGAAGTCAGCCTCAGGTATGGAAAGTCCATTGTCGCTTATGATCGTACCTTCAAGGAAGCTGAAGGGGTTTGCCACGAGCGCCATGAAGTGCGTTTTGCGGTCAAAGCGGAACGTGGAGCGCAGGAAGCGGTCTATGGTCCTAAGGACCGCCGGCCGAACTTCCTTTAGCTTCCTCATCGCCTCAGCGGTCTCTTCCGGGGTTGGCACATGCGTGAATCCGCCTATGGCAGGGTGCAGTGCGTGCACGCTCCGGCCGGCCACGACTATGGACAGGTAGTTGCCCGCGCCTTTGATGGCGAAGGCGTCGTGGAGTATCTCGTGCTGTTCCGGATCCTTCTCATCGAACGACAGGAAAGAATCTTTGCCGTACATGTCCGGCAGGGCGAACAGGTACAGATGCAGGGCGTGGTCGCGTATGTTGAGCCCGTACATGGTCAGCTTCTTCAGGAGTTGTGTCTGCGGGCTGGGGACGATGCCGAGCGCGTGTTCACACGCCTCTATGCTGCACAGCAGGTGGGCGTTGGAGCACGTTCCGCAGATGCGCGCCAAAAGCTGAGGCAGGGAGCGGTACGGCTTGCCGCGCATGGCCTGGGTGTAGAACCGCTTGTACTCCGTAATGCCGAACCGGCATTTTTCCACCTTGCCCTGCTTCACCGAGACGTCGAGCGTGGCCGAGCCTTCCACCTTGGTGAGTTCGGCTGTCAGTGACAGGTCTATGTGGTGCATGGTCCAAACAGGTTACGCAACCACCCCGAATTCCTTGAGTAGGCCGTTCAGTACTTCCAGGAATTTCTTTTCGTCCATGGGGCATCCGGGCACGGCCGCGTCCACTGTGACGACGTCGGCGAGCTTTTGTACGTGCTCCATGTAGGCGAACCGCAGCAGTACCGGCTGTATCTCGGCCAAGCGCTGGGCGTCAAACTGATCGCGCTGAGCCGAAGGCATGCCCATAACCGCGCAGGCGCCTATGGCCACCACCTTTTTGGCCAGCTTGCGTATCTCTTTTAGCTTGGCTACGTGTTCAGGCGAGGCCAGGGCGCCCTCCACGAAGGCTACGTCCATTTCATCCATGACGTTCTTGGATTGCAGCACGCGGGCGTGCCGCACGTCCAGCAGATTCTTCCACTCAAGCCAGCGGTCGTTCATGAGCTCGGTAAAAAGTATCGTGCTGTCCTCGCAGCAGCTGAACGAGAACCAGCCGATGCGGAGTTTTTTCCCGGTGGGCCTGAGCGTCTGATTCGGTTCCGACATACGCGGCTAGTATACCACGTTTGTTGCTATCCCTTGGCCATGGTCAGGCCCCACACCTCATGCGCCCCGGCCGTTTTAAGTACGCGGGCGCACTCATCCATGGTGGCGCCGGAGGTGTACACGTCGTCCACCAGCACGAATACCTTCCCGGCGGTATCGGCCTCGGGCGCAACCTCGAACACGCCTCGTACGTTCGTCCGCCGTTCCGTTTCGTCCGTAATGTCGCTTTGCGGACGCTGGAGCCCGCGCCGCCGAAGAGCCGTCACCACGGGAAACGAGAGCTCTCGGGCCACGGCTTGCGCCAGGAGTTCGGTCTGGTTGAAACCTCTCATGCGTTCGCGCACGGGCGGCAGGGGCACGGGCGTCAGGCGCCATTCGCTCCTGGGAATTTCGTGCCAGGCCGGAGGGACGCCGAAGGCCTTCATAGTTTCGCAGGCTATGGAGGCCAGCAAAGGTGCCGCTTCGGTGATGCCGTCGAACTTGAGCTTGTGGATGAGCTCTCTGACCAGCGGTGCGCCGTAGTGCTGGGCGGGCCATACGCCGGCAAGTTCATGCGCCGGGGCGCAGGCATCGCAGAATTCTCCCAACGGGCTCGCCGCGCCGCAGTCTGGGCAGGCAAGTTGTCGCGGGGCCGCGAGGGAAGCCAGGCACGCTCCGCAGGCCCAGGCGCCGTAGCGTCCGCAGGCCACGCACCGTTTCGGGTACAGGGCATCAGTAACGAAGCGCCAGGCGGAGAGCAACCCCAGGCGTTCGTACCGCATGGCCGCCTAAGGGCGCCTTTCGGCCGAGATCTGTATCCGGCCGCTTTTCTCGCTCACAGTCACGGCGGCCGGAAGCTTGATCGCGCCGTCGAACAGTTTCTGCGTCAGAGGGTCTTCCACGTGCTCCTGCAGGTATCGCCGTATGCCGCGAGCCCCTTCTTCCGGCGAAAAGGTCGTGCGGGCCACCCATTTGGCCGTGTCGCGGGCCAGCTTCACCGTGAGCGCCAGTTTTTGTTTGGCCAGCCTTTGGTTGAGCTCTGCGACCTGAAGTTTCACGATTTCAGTCAGGTTGCGTTCGGTCAGCGGGTTGAACACAATGGCGGCGTCCAGGCGGTTCAGGAACTCCGGCCGGAAGAACCGCTTCACTTCCGCCATCAGCTGTTCCTTTACCTCTTCGAATTCCTGGCGCCTCGCGGTGCGTTCGCCGTCCGACGCGAACCCCAGCGAGGCTTCGCGGGTCAGCTCCTCCAGCCCGAGATTCGACGTCAGGATGATGAGTGAGTTCTTGAAGTTCACCTGCTTCCCGGCGGCGTCCGTGAGGTGTCCTTCATCCAGAACTTGGAGCAGGAGGTTGAACACGTCAGGGTGGGCCTTCTCGATTTCGTCGAACAGCACGACCGACGCGGGGCGTTTCCGTATGATGTCAGTGAGCTTGTTGGAATCCTTGTAGCCGACGTACCCGGCCGGAGCGCCGATGAGCTTTGATATGTTGAAGGCTTCTCCGAATTCGGACATGTCGAGCCTGACCAGGGCCGAGGGATCTTCGAACACCGTTTCCGCCACGGCCTTGGCCAGCTCGGTCTTGCCTACGCCGGATGGCCCGAGGAACAGGAACGAACCCAGAGGCCTCTGGGGGCTTGCTAGGCCCATGCGTCCGCGGCGTATCGACTTGGCCACCGCCGCCACGGCCTGGTCCTGTCCGACCACGCGGGCTGACAGCGTACTCTCGAGCTCTCGGAGCTTGTGCCGCTCGTCGGACAAAAGCTCGGTAGCGGCCACGCCGGTCATGTGGGCTACGACCTGAGCTATCTCCTGCCGTGAAATGGTTCCGAGCACGCCTTTTGATTCCCGCCCGCGCTGTAGCTTCGTGAGCTCGGTAGACAGCGTGGCTTCCTGTTGCTTCAAGCTAGTGGCCAGCACGAAGTCTTCCTTGCGGATGGCGGCCTCTTTGGCTTCCCTGAGGTCCTTTAGATTGGCTTGGAATTCCCGCATCTTTTTGGCCTGGTCGTCGGGGAGATGCGCGGTCTTAAAGCTGGAGGCCGCCTCGTCTATGAGATCAATGGCCTTGTCAGGCAGGAATTTTTCCGGAAGGTACCGTTCCGACATGGCTACGGCCGCTTCGATGGCTTCATCCGTTATTTTGACCCCGTGGAATTCCTCGTATGAAGAGCGTATGCCCTTCAGTACGTTCAGGGTTTCCTCCGGGGACGGCTCCGCTACCTGGACCACCTGGAACCTGCGCTCCAGCGCCGCGTCTGATTCGATGGATTTCCTGTATTCCTCCTGCGTGGTCGCGCCAATGCATCTGACCAGGCCTTTGGCCAGCGCCGGCTTTAAGAGATTGGCCAGGTCCAGCGTGCCGGGCGCGCCGCCCGTGCCCACAATGGTGTGCACTTCGTCTATGAACAGGATTATCTCCGGGTGGCTTTTCAGTTCGTCCAGTATCTGCTTCAGCCTGCCCTCGAATTCGCCGCGGTACATGGTGCCGGCGATGACCAAGCCAAGATCGAGCGCGAATATGCGCTTGTCCTGGAGGAATTCCGGCACCTTGCCTTCGTGGATGCGCTTGGCCAGCCCTTCCACTATTGCCGTCTTGCCCACTCCGGGGTCCCCGAGGAGCAGGGGATTGTTCTTGGTCCTGCGTCCTAAGATGTTCACCAGACGCTGTATCTCGCGCTCGCGCCCTACCACCGGATCTATCTTGCTCTGGACCGGGGCCGAGGTTAGGTCGGTGCAGAAAAAATCCAAGGCCGGCGTTTCGCCGTTCTTGCCAGCTTCATCTTCTTTGGTTTCGGTGGCCACGAAAGCCTCGGTGAGGTCGGGGAATTTGGATGTGCTCCTCAGGACTGAACTGACGTTCGACCTGAGGTTGCCCACATCCACCCCCAGGCGTTGCCAGGTTTCGCTGACCTCGGGCTCGTTGTTCACCGTGAGGGCGTACAGGAGGTGCTCGGTGCCAATGTAATGATGTTGGTGCTTCCACGCCGTCATGACAGCGTGTTCAACGACGCGTCTTACGGCCGGCGACAGATTGTCGCTCAGCAGGTCCACCAGCTCATCCTCTCCCAGGGGATCGCTCATCGGACGCATGGCTCCCTCGGTGGCCCGTCGTCCCAGTTTTTCGTGCGCCGCCAAAGGCGAAAGCCCGTGGTTGTCCAGTATCTCGGCTGACAGACTGCCGCGTTCTGTAGCCAGCGCCAGGATAAGATCGGACGGGTCAAGCAGCGACCGCCCCTGCGCCTCGGCCTTGGCGCGGGCTTTGGCTAAGGTGTGCTGAAAATGCGTGGTGAATTTGGAGAAGATGTCCAGCATAGATGTACACCCCGTACTACCATGATAGCACGGTCGAATCAAGCCCCTGAGGCTTGGTATCAGTCCGCCATGCTGCGGAGCGCGGCTACGCGTTCGGCTATGGGCGGGTGCGTAAGGAACAGCCTGCCAAGGAATGATTTCGCGCCGCTGAACGGGGAGGAGAAATAAAGATGGGCGGTGGCTTCCGATACGCGCGCCATGGGGACTTTGTCCGCCTCTGTTTTTTCCAGCGCCCGCGCCAAGCCTTCGGGGTAGCGCGTCATAAGCGCACCTGATGAGTCGGCCAGGAGTTCGCGGCGCCGGGAAACGGCGAGCTGGATGAGCTTGCCTATTATAGGCGATAGCAGGGCCAGTACGAATCCGATAAGCACAAGTACGCCGCCGGCGTTGCCGCCCCGCGAGCCTGACCTGCGCCCCCCGATGAAATGCGATGAGCGCAGAAAAATGTCGGACAGGACGGCAAGTACGCCCACGAGCACCACAATGAGCGTGGCAAAGCGGATGTCGTAATTCTGTACATGCGACAACTCGTGAGCAATGACGCCTTCCAGCTCCTCGTTCTCAAGTTTGGCGACCGCGCCTTCGGTTACGGCTACTGAGGCGTGCTCCGGGTCGCGGCCCGTGGCAAAGGCGTTGATGGCCTGTTCCGGCATTAGGTACACGCGCGGCATCGGCAGGCCTGCGGCGATGCAGAGGTTCTCCACCATGTTCCAGACGTAGGAATTCCGCTCCCGAGTTATTTCATACGCGCCCGAGAGCGAGAGGGCTATCTTGTCGCCGCCGTAGTAGCCCGTGAGTCCCATGGCAATGGCGATGATTCCAGCCAGCGACAAAGCCCCGAAAGAGTCGCCCGAGTATGCGCCCCAGGCGTAACCCAGCAGGCAGATGACGGCTATGAACACTGCCACTAGGAACCAGGATTTTCGCTTGTTGTTCGCTATGGCGTCGTACATAAGCAAATGTGACCGTTAGTGTAATCCGTCACGGGGTTCGTTTCAATGCCCCTAACCGGCCCCTCCGCCTCCGCCTCCTCCGCCGCCCCCGGCTCCGCCTCCGCCCGCTCCTCCGCCTCCGCTGGAAGCGAACGCGCTTGTGAACGAGGAAGCGAAACTGGCGCTGAACGCAGAGGCCGAGAAACCGCCGCCGGCAGAGGTGCCGGATATTCCGGCCGTTCCGGCGTACCAAGCCGGTTGCGGCAGGTGCACGCTTTCAAACGCTTTGGCCCAGGACTTTTCAATGCGGAATACCATGGCGTAGGGGAGGAAGCGCTCGAAAGTTTCCGGGGTCAGGTTCTGCAGGCGGTAACGTTCGGCTGTTTCCAGATACATCTTGAATCCGAGCCAGTCCTCTTTCAGTATGCGTCCCGCGTGCGACAGCCTGGCTTCGTAGCGGAAGAATCCCCAGGTGATGAACGCGGCCAAAACGGTGGAAGCAATGGCCATGAAAGGTTGCCGGAGCGCTGTCCCTGGGTCTGGCGCCGCCATTATTACTCCGAACATGTATATCATTATGACGGCTATGCCGATGCCGTAGGCGCGATGTTCCCGGCTCGGGCCTGTTTCGTACGCCCGGCTGTCCAGTTCTGTTTCGCTCAGTATGTGGCGCTTCATTTCTTCTATGTAGCGGTGCAGACGCTGTTTTTCAAGATTGCTCCTTTTTTGCACTTCGCGCGTCGAGAACGCGTCACCCGACTCGAACAGTATGCCCAAATACTCCCGTTCATAATCCTCAAGCGATTGGTCAGAACGGAAGTCGCGCTTGCGTACCAGGCGGTAGTGCTTCCCGCCTAGGCGCGAGAGCCAGCTGTTGCCATAGTCTTCTTTTATGGTCAGATAGCCCCGTATGGCCAGGTCCACCACCGTGGCCGCCAGGCCGTGGTTCGTGAGCCTTTCGGTGCAGACCACCTCGGCTACGGCCGGCTTCAGTGCCTGCGGCGGCTCGTACTGGGGAATGACAGTGCCTTTGCCTTTGGGTCTTTTTTCGGTCACGTACCACCGTACGGCCATGGCGACGATGGCCGCAAAAAGCGCCAGTAGGGCCGTTAGGTAGCCCCAGGTGAGGCTAAGCCAGTCGCGCCAATACGCGCCGCGCGAGATAAGTCCGGAAGGGAAACCCACGTCTATTGTGAATGCATCGTACGGTGCAAATCCCGAATCCTCGAAAGCGACCATCCCGGTTTTATCGTCATACGCTGCCGGGATTTGCGGCGTAGCCGTGGTGTAAGCCGCCGCGATTATTTCTTGCGCAGGCAAGGCCTGCGGAAGAGTGACAGTGGCTACGGCTTCATCCACCGGGACTTTATAGTCTGTGAATACGTCGTAATAGAATCTGTCCTGCGATTGTCCGAAAGCAATGGCGCCATGGATGACATAGGTGAGTATCCAAGTGCGGCTCGCATCCTCGGCCTCGTAGTACCACTCTATATTTTGAACGCCTTCGCTTCGCCAGACGGCGTAGCGGCCCCAATTTTTGGGGTCGGTTTTGTCCAGCCGCTTGGAACTCAGGTGCAAGGGCTGGAACGTGGCGCCGTCCAATACCGCTATGTCGGTTATGGCGCCCAGGCGGTCCAGCGATATCGTACGCCAGGCAGAATGGAAGCTGCCGGTGAATGCGAAAGTCACGCGCTCTTCGACCGACACGGTCGAATCTGTGCGCAGGGTGAAATGCGTGTCAATGCGCTGGTAGCGGTAGGATTTATCGGCGGAGTCCTGCGCGGAAGCGTCCCATGCCAAAAGCAAGCCTAGCGCCAGGAACGCAGGCGCGAGCCGCCGGAGCCAGTCGCGCCTCATAAGCAAGGGATTCCCGGACGGGCTAGAACTGCACCTTTACGTTCTCGCGCTCGCCCGCGTTCTCTATCTCGAAGAATTCGCGCTTGGCGAAGCGGAACAGGTTGCCGACAATGTTGGAAGGGAAAGTTTCCAGCATGGTGTTAAGATCCCTGACCATGCCGTTGTAGAAGCGCCTGGCCGCCTGAATCTTGTTCTCAGTGTCCGAAAGCTCGTCCTGGAGCTTGGCGAAGTTGGCGGATGCTTTTAGGTCGGGGTAGGCCTCGGCTACGGCGAACAGAGACTTCAGGGCGCCTGTCAGCATGTTCTCCGCTTTACCCTTGTCTGGCACGCTTTGCGCTCCCATGGCCCGCGAACGCGCTTCCGTCACCTTGCTGAAAACGGAGTCCTCGTGCTTGGCGTAGCCTTTCACGGTTTCCACCAGGTTCGGAATGAGGTCATACCGGCGCTTCAACTGCACGTCGATGTCGCTCCAGCCCTCGGCTGTGCGATTCTTCAAGCTGACCAGGCGGTTGTACGTGGCAATGACCCAGAAAACAATGACGGCCGCGAAGGCCAGAACTATCCACCACAGATTTCCCATAAGCTAAAAAGGTTATTGGTAAAGCAGTTGACAGTATAGCAGTTTTGCCGGGTTTTTAGGAGTAAAGCAAACCACCCCGCCCATACGGGGCGGGGTGGCTGACAGACGGAAGGGAGTCGGGATTACTTCACGTTCAGCACTTCGATGCGGGAGGCGGTGAAGTCGGTTTTACCCTTGATGTTGGCGGAGGATACCACCGTCACTTCGTCGCCCGCCTTTACGTCCGACAGGGAGATGTTCTCCTGCTTGAACAGGCCTTCCAGGTTGCCGTCTTCGGGCAGTACCTTCGGAATGGTGCGGCGTATGACCTGGGTCGAAGCGTCGGCTCGTACGGTCAGGGTGGTTTCCTGGTCAACGTAGTTGGTTTCAGGTTTCACGGTTACCGTTATCTGGCCGTTGCCGACCGATTTCACTGTTCCCACATAAGAGAATATCTCGTCCGGTGCGGGCGGCCTGGCAGGCTGTCCGTCCGGGCCCGTGCCGTCGCCTGCCGGCTGGCCCGGCTGATCGCCGGCCTGCGGCTGGTTGCCGCCCATGGGGCCGGGCTTACCGCCGCCTGAGCTCATAAGGAAGTAGGCGACCAGCCCGATGATGACGAGCAGGACGACCACTATGGCCACCGTCTTTCCGGCACCGCCCTTTTTCGGGGCTGCGGGTTGTGCAGGGGCCATGTTCGGCATGTCTGGCATAGATGTGCTTCGATTACGTGAGTTAGGGGGTGAATGCCGTAAGGGGCCTTGGGCCGGCGGCACTCGCGGAATTACGGGAAATAGTATACCACGCGGCAGTGCCATTACCCAAATAAACAGGCATGTCTCCGGTAGCCGGTTTTGGAGGTTGTTTTAGGAGTAAAAATGTGCTATAGTTAGGACATACGTTTTGAGGCGGCTTAGTCCACAGCTTACTTCACGAATGGAAAGAAGTAAGAATCTAAAAGGTCAGTTCGCGCTTCTGGGGATAGGCGGCGCGGTTTTGGTAGCGGGCTTTATAGGCGCGTTTTATAGTTACAACTCCCGTCCGGCGCGCGCCGCGGGAGACTTCACCGTGAGCGGCTACGCCACTTCGCAGACCTCCATCCACCTTGATTGGGACGGGGGGCCTGGCGGCGAGGCGGAAATCGAAAGGAACGGCAGTTATTTGCCGACAGGGGCCGTTGGCAGTACGGATGCAGGCTCGTACGACAATACGGGCCTGGCTTGCGGGACATCCTACACGTACCAGGTGTTCGACATTGACTTCGGGGACAGTTCGAATACCAGGACCATAGCGACCCAGGCGTGCGCCCAGGCCGACACCACGGCACCGTCCCTTTCGTCCCGCAACCCTTCGGCCGGCATATACTATCGGAATCCGCCCCTCAACGTGGTCGTGACCTATTCGGACAACGTAGGCGTGCAATACACTCGGCATTGTGTGGCATCTGGTAATTGTGATCCAGGGACTAGCGCCGCCTCGACTTTCACAAATGGCGGCACCATAGACGTTGGGAGTTTCAACTTATCACCAGGGAACTCATGGTTCGTGTGTACGAGGGCCAGGGACGCGGCTGGAAATTGGTCTAATAATGATTGTGCTTATTACGAGCGGCATTTGGCCACGCCAAGCTCTTTGAATGCCACGGCCTTTGGCGGTGATGATATAGATTTACAGTGGTACGACAACTCGAACGAGGAGAACGGGTACTACGTGTACAGTAGCTACAATGGAAATTCTTATACCTATGTGGCTACAACGTCCCCGTTCAGCGGGATTGGGACCGGTAATTATCAGCACTATAACGTTAGTTGTGGTGCTTGGAAGTACCAGGTCGTGGCTTTTGTGGCCAGCGCGGACAGTGTGTATTCAAATGAGTCCAATACTATTAATTATTCGTGTTCGCTTGCGTCGCCGTACCTTACTAACGCCACTACCAGCCTCACCTATGGTACTAACGCCTCAGTGACGCTGTACTGGTCGCAATCAGTCCCCCCCACGCCTGACGGGTTCCATATATACAGGGACGGGTGCTGGCAAGGTTCGGCTTCAGGCTCCAGCGCCCGGGACTACACGGACAACTCAGCCGGGAACTGCGGCCAGCCGCAATGCGGCACCACCTACAGCTACGTGGTACGTGCCTTTACCTATGCCGGGCAGAACTCTGATTCCAGCCCACGTAGCGTAACCACGCCGGCTTGCCCCGACCCGTATCCGAGTACGCCCAGTCTGGTGTTGCCCGCTAACTCGAGCTGGACGAATAGCACGACGTTGCAAGCCGCCGTGTCCGATTCCGGAGACCAGGTGCGAGCCCAGTTCGATTGGTATTGGGGGAATACGTATGGCAACTATGTGTCCTCGAGCGGCAACAGCTCCGGCAGTTGGTCGAATGGCTCCTATTCCAGCATCAGCCTGCGCGCCCGCGCCTGCGATGACGTCGGACAGTGTTCTGGCTGGACATCGGACAGGACAGTGAATTTCGATCTCACCTCGCCTAGCACTCCCGGTACGCCTTCAGGCAGTCCCAATCCGAGCACCAACGGCAGCTACACGGTTTCATGGTCAGGGTCGTCTGATTCACATTCCGGTGTGGCTGTTTATGACGTGTATCAGAACGGTTCATACAACACTACTACAGCAAGTACATCTGTCGGGTATAGCGGTAAAAGTGCCGGCACATATTCGTATTATGTAAGAGCGTTCGATAATGCTGGTAATTACAGTACGTCAGGCAGCGGTTCGGTTACGGTTACTAGCGACACCACCGCTCCCACCACCACAGACAACTGGACCGATAGTTGGACTTCCAGCGGCACGGTCAATATAACCCTTACCGCCACCGACAACTCGGGCGGCAGCGGCGTCAGCACCACCTACTGGTGCGTGGATAACGTGCAAAGCGGCGGCTGTGATCCGCAAATAGACGGCGGCACCGGCTCCAGCGTCTCCGTGACGTGCGGTTCGGGCCAAACCTGCGTTCAATACCTGTCTTATTTCTCGGATGATAATGCAGGCAACCGTGAATCCACCAAGGAAGAGCGCATTCGGCAGGACAGACAGGGGCCTACTGTTTCGTCGATCTCAGTCCAATCTACTAACGGCTACATCGGTTCCCAGACCGCCACCTTGAACCTCAGCGCGAGCGACGGCGGCAGCGGGATAAATTATATGCAGGTCTACCCCAGATCTGGTTGTACACTGCCTAACGGTTGGACAGAGCCGGCGCCAATTGCGTACAGCACGAGCACTTCAGTGTTGTTCGAGCCAGGCGACGGACAGAAGTACGCTTCAGTGAAAATGACGGATAACCTCGGCAATCAAGCATGTTCGCCTAACGCTGGCGTCATACTGGACATGACCGCTCCCACCCCGAACCCGCCCACGTTCTCAGGTACACCAGGGAGCAATAACATTGCCTGGGGTATTAGCGGAGCTACAGATTCCGGTTCGGGTTTGAGCAGTTCGTCGGCCTACGGATTCTCTACCAACGGCTCAAGCTTCAACTGGCAAAGCAACAGCTGGGTAGAGACAGGGCTGACGCCATGCACCAGCTACACCAGGTATGCCAGGGTAAGGGACCAAGTGGGCAACCAAACCTCGTCCGCTTCCCGGACGGTGACCACTACCGGGTGTGACAGTACGGTCCCTACCGTTTCGGACAATTGGACCGACAACTGGACCAACGCTTCATCCGTGACAGTGAATATAACGGCTTCCGACGCCTCAGGGGTTTGGTACATCGCGCACTGCAACGACGACTGGGGTGACCTAACTAGCGGTTGCGACCCCATGGATGCGACCATTACCTACTCATCTACGGCCAGCGAAACAGTGTATTGCTCCGCCGGCTCTGGGTGTACGCAGTACGCGCGCTACCAAGCCGTGGATAACAGCAGTAGCCATAATGCAAGCGGCATAGCCACTAAGCGCGTCAGGCAGGACCTGCAACCGCCATCCGTACCAACAATCAATGTGGCCACCTCGACAGTTTCCCCCACCAGCGGCTCCACTTTCCAGGTGGGGTGGAACGCGTCAACTGACAGTCATTCTGGCATCCAAGGGTACAGCATTTGCTACTACCGCAATAGCACGTTGTGCGGTTCGTGCGCTTGGAACACCGCGTCGCAATTGACCAGCGTAATGCCAGGCGCATGTTTTTCCGGGGACGCCACGTACAGCTTTACCGTGGGCTCGGTGGACAACGTGGGTAACTATTCCTCCACCAACATGGTACGCAACGTAATACGTGACACAGCCCCGCCCACCGTGCCAGGGGTGTGTTCCATTACCCCCAACCCATCGACAGGGGACTTCAGCATCAATTGGGGCGGGTCTACTGATCCGGCGCCGAGTAGCGTGCTGTACGGTTACTACATGCAGTACAGCAATAACGGAGGTTCTTCATGGAGCGATACGGTACCTGGTGTGTCACAGCCTATTCAAAATCCGCCTGTGGCCGTGACGGGAATGTCCATAGGCAGTCATATGTATCGCACAAGAGCAGTGGACTACATAGGCAACTTCTCCAACTGGTCTAGTGGTTGTACCGCCACGGTACAATCCACCGATACCGCCGCACCGACCATAAGCGTTTCCGTGGTTCCCAACACGCCTTCGGGCAGGACATGGTCAACGAACTGCACGTCCACTTCCTCAACGAACTGCACTACGAGCTCGAACCAGCCTACGATCAGAATCACTTACTCCGACCCGGCGGGAATGAATGTTGGTACCCTGTCCAATATACCAGATATGTACTTCCGAGGAAGTTTAGTACTATGTTCCAGCCCTCGCTTTTCTAGTTGCAGTGCGACAAATACTCAAACAGACATAGTGTTTACTAATGGCGATAACAACGGTACCCTCACTATCCCTTTGAGCTTTATTAGGGATACCCTAGGCAATGCCCGTACAGATACCCTCACTGTCACTATCAATAACCAAGCGCCGACCATAACAATTCAGTAGTCAGAGTTTGTTAAGGTGCCTTGCGTACGCAAGGCACCTTTTGTATACACTTGACAAATTCATACGAAAGTGTAAAAGTATTCGGTCCTGTTGAAAAACCGGACCCAGTGAATCACACTGGAAGTAGAAATAGCCCATTACAAATTACTTAGGAGGTGCGCCATGAAACGCTCCCTTATGCTTTTCGTAGTGTTGGGATGGGCGTTTATGGCGCCTGTCTCAGCACAGTGGCACTCTGTGCCCAAGCCGCCCGACGTTCCAAGCGGGCGGGAGATGTGGACCATTTGGTTCCAAGACAGCCTGACCGGTTATGCCGGAGGCGACGAAAGCGCCTTTGTCAAAACCACGGACGGAGGTAGAAGCTGGTTTTCCATGCCCCCAATTCCCGGGCCGCACTGGGCTGTTACTTCCATCTACTTCAGGCCTGACGGCCAGGAAGGGTGGATTGCCGGCCAGCCTATCTATACTGCCGGTACCATCATGCACACGACCGACGCCGGCCAAACCTGGACCGAACAGTTCGTGCCTGTGCAGGATACGCTGAGCGACCTGTTCGACATCGCAGAGGTCGGCAATGAGATTTGGATTGTCGGTATGCAAGCCCGCGGGAGTTCTACTGATGGCTTGTTGCTCCGTAGTACCAACCGCGGCCAGACCTGGTTGCGCACTGTGTTCCCTGGTTATTGGTTTTTCAGCGTCCAGCGCCATGGTGGTGAAGTATGGATTACAGGCAAGCCTGGAGTCATACTAAAAACCTCTGACGCAGGTGTTTCCTGGGATACTGTGTTCACCGCTGGGATAGATGTCAATCTTCGCGGTATCTATTTTGGCGAGACCGAATGGTATACCGCAGGCAGCGGACTCAGCGATATGGCAGGTGTGTTCTATGCCAGCACAGACCAAGGCCAAACCTGGCAATTGCGCAAGACCTGGGCCCTTGATGAAATGGGCATTGGCGCTCGCGTGCTCGTGAGCAACAATACCATTTACTGTTCCGGTCTTGAGGCGCTGGTCGAAGGTAGGGCGAGGATTTACGCCTCCACCGACCGCGGGTTCACCTGGGAACGCATCGTTGATGAAGAGCCGTACAGTGCCATGAAAGCTTCGTTCCAGTTGGACGACCGGCATATGTGGGTTACGGGGCATTCCCTGTGGTATTACCAGCACAACAGTACGCCTGTGGTTTCGGAAGTTCCGAACGACACGGCGTACGTTGGCGCGCAGTGGACCTATCAGGTTCAGGCAACGGATGCGGAAGGGGATACCCTGAAGTATAAGTTGCTTGCGCGTCCTGCGTGGCTCGCCATCGACAGTCTGTCGGGCATTATGTCCGGCACGCCTTCTCTGGCAGACACCGGCACCTCCCAGGTGACGGTGTCTGTGGCCGACGGAGTGTTCGGGAATGAAGTGGCCGCGAGTTTCTTTCTTGCGGTTGCGGATACTTCCACCCCGCCGGTGAACATGGCTCCATACTTCGTCACGCACATGCCGGATACGGTTGACGTGCGTCCCGATTCCTCGTACCTGTGGTACTTCATTGTGGCTGACCCGAATCCGCGGGACACCTTGGAATCGGAATCCGGTCCCATCGGGGCTCCAGGCTTCTTCGTTCTGCCGAACTCCCAGCCGGCTATCGACACCCTCATGGTGACGGTGGACGGCAAGCCGTTCGCAAGCGATACGGGCCAGGTGTTCCTGGCGCATGTGGTTGCTTACGACCAAGGCGGACTGACAGACACCCTGTGGTTCTACATCAGGGTGAGTAACGCCACCTCGGTCCGCGAGCTCCCTGGCCTCCCCACGGAGTACCGTCTGGACCAGAACTACCCCAACCCCTTCAATCCCACAACGGTGATTCGCTACGAAATACCTTACAGCGCTACCGTGCGGCTTACGGTGTATAACCTCTTAGGCCAGGAGATAGCGGTGCTAGTCTCAGAGCGCCAGACCCCGGGCATCTACGAAGCAGATTTCCAGGCTTCGAACCTGCCCTCGGGCACCTACCTCTACCGCCTGACTGCAGGCCAATACACCCTCACCAAAAAGATGCTCCTGCTTAAATAGCAAGAGAGCCAACCCAATCTGTGCCAAGTGCGAAAGGACCCAAACCTTTCGCACTTTTTGTTTTTGTTCAGGCAAGAATTGTTCGTGATGGCTTGACGGTATTGTTGGAAAGTGGTCTGGACAGTTGCCCGTTGTCGCAATATATGTATATAGTGAAAGTAACATAGCTCTTTCCAACCAATTCATTACTAGGAGGCGTCCATATGGCACGCACAGCACTCTGCTTCATCGCAGTCCTGGCGTTCCTGGGAACGCCACTTGCCGCTGAGACACTCAGCGTTACACCCGGTGACACCGTCACTGTTTCATCTGCCACATACTACATTTTCTACCTTACGGTGGAATCCCAGCCGTCCGACACGTCGTCGGTCATCCCGGGGATAGTCGCTCCCATCTTCTACGCCTTAGGGCACACCAAGCCCCAGGTAGGGACATTCGACGCCGTCGTTGACGGGAGCGCTCCGCGAGAGTATGAGGGCATGGTGCTTCGGGCTCCGGTCGTTGTGGAACGCCACGGGAGGGATCCTGACACACTTGCTTTCTACATCCGCGTCAGCGGGTCCAGTGATGTCGGCGCTGAAGCCGAACTTCCCACGGAGTTCGCGCTCCATCAAAACTACCCCAACCCGTTCAATCCCGCCACCACGATACAATACGACCTGCCGCAGTCGGCGAATGTCCGGCTGTCACTCTACAACACGTTGGGCCAAGAGGTCCTTGCGCTCATTGATGAGCACCAGGCCGCCGGCACCCACCGGTACACTCTCTCTGCCCACGCTCTCCCGAGCGGAACGTATTACTACCACCTCACGGCAAACAACATTTCCCTAACCAAAAAACTCGTCATCCTCAAATGAACCCAGCCCAATTTTCCTAAGCAGCATGCAGATCCCACGCATGCTGCTGTTCTTTTTATGTGAGTTACGTAACAGGTTACGTACATCCTCTTGAGATAACAAAACCGCCCCGTGATCAACGGGGCGGGTAGAGAAGGGTCCGGACTAGATTTTGGCCAAGGTCTTGATGCACTTGGTACAGAGCTTCAGGCGCTTGCCGTCAACCACCTTGCTCTGCAGGTTCACGTGCTGGCGTCTCAAAGTCTTGATGTTGGAGTGGCTGCGCGAAACCGCCTTGTGGTAGCCGCGGCCGCACTTGTCGCAGGTTCGTGCCATAGCGAAGTGTGCTAAACTGTGGGATAGACAAATAGTAGAACGTGGTCTAGCGTAGCAGGAGAACTGCTTTCGGTCAAGCCCGAATTTATGGAAGTCGACTGGGTACAAATATTCTTCTTCATACTCATTATCATACCTTCGGCCATTCTGCACGAATGGGCGCATGGTTTTGCCGCTGACCGTTTGGGCGACCCTACGCCGAAATTGTCAGGCAGGCTTACCATCAATCCCATTCCGCACATAGACCCCTGGGGCACGCTGGTGTTGCCCGTGTTGCTGTCGCTTCTGACGCAGGGATCGTTCCTGTTCGCCTACGCCAAGCCGGTGCCGTTCAACCCTCTGGCCCTCAGGCTCCAGCGGTGGGGCCCGGCCATCGTGGGCGCGGCCGGGCCTGCGGCCAACCTCGTGCTGGCTTTTGCCCTGGGCCTCATTGTGCGGTCCATGGAGGTTTCCAGCTTTACCGTTTTCCTGTCCATCGTGGTGTACGCCAACGTGCTCCTGGCCGTGTTCAATCTGGTGCCCATCCCGCCGCTGGACGGCTCGCACATCCTGTTCTCGCTCCTGCCGGACAGGTTCTATGCCTTCCGGGCCTGGCTCACGCGCTACGGCTTCATCATACTCATCTTTTTCCTTATCTTCCTGTTCGACTGGCTCCAGCCCATAATGTCTTTTCTGTTCCGCGCGGCCACCGGTCATCTTGGGTTCTAGCGATTATCTCGGGGGAGGGGCTTGACGCGCCTCCCGGGGGAGGGTATAGTGTGTGCGCAGTGTGCCTCATGTGGCACCTGCGTTATTTCAAGTCCGAATTTCCATTTCATGCCTACCGTAAACCAGCTCGTTCGCCACGGACGCAAGCTACTCCCCAAGAAATCGAAGACCCCGGCCCTGGAGCCGGTGTTGAATACGTTGAAGCGCCGCAGGACCATGCTTCCGAAAGGCAGTCCGTTCAAGCGCGGCGTGTGCGTAAAAGTGACCACCACCACCCCCAAGAAGCCGAACTCGGCCCTGCGGAAGATAGCCAGGGTCAGGCTTAGCAACGGCATGGAAGTGACGGCCTATATCCCGGGCGTGGGGCACAACCTGCAGGAACACTCCATAGTCATGATTCGCGGCGGCAGGGTGAAGGACCTGCCGGGCGTCCGGTACCACATTGTGCGAGGCGTGTACGACTCTTCGGGAGTGGACAACCGCAAGCAGGGCCGCAGTCTGTACGGCGCCAAGCGGCCCAAGCAATAGCGTATGCGAGGCAAGAAGCAAGCACCGAAGCGCGTGATAGCGCCCGACCCGAGGTTCCACTCGGTGGTCATTGCCAAGTTCATGAATAAGATCATGGAGCGCGGCAAGAAGACCGTGGCCAGGCGCATTGTGTACCTGGCGTTCGAGGAAGTGTCGAAGAAGCTGAAGCAGGACCCTATGGAAGTGTTCGACCTGGCCCTGCGGAACGTGTCGCCCCAGGTGGAAGTGAAATCCAGGCGCGTGGGCGGCGCCAATTACCAGGTTCCGATAGAGGTCCGCGGCGACCGGCGGCAGGCTTTGGCATTCCGCTGGCTCATCGAGGCGGCCAAGGGGAAGAAGGGCAGGCCCATGCACCTGAAGCTGGCGGACGAACTTATGCTGGCCGCCAAAGGCGAGGGTGACGCCGTGAAGAAGAAGCAGGACGTGCACCGCATGGCCGAAGCCAACCGGGCCTTTGCCCACTTCGCATAGAAGCTGGGGTTTGGAATGTAGCATGGAGCCAGGGGAACCCGCCTGTAGACTAAATTCCAGATCCTAGAGTCTTTTTTATGGCACGAGATTACCCGCTTGAGCGTACCCGCAACATAGGCATCATCGCCCACATCGACGCCGGCAAGACCACGGTGTCTGAGCGCGTTCTGTTCTATACCGGCAAGAAGCACAAGATAGGCGAGGTGCACGAAGGCGAGGCGACCATGGATTGGATGGAACAGGAGCAAGAGCGCGGCATTACCATCACGGCCGCGGCCACGACCTGTTTTTGGAACAACCACCGCATCAACCTCATAGACACCCCGGGCCACATTGACTTCACTGTGGAAGTGAAGCGCAGTTTGCGCGTGCTGGACGGCGGCGTGGTGGTATTCGACGGCGTGGCCGGCGTGGAACCGCAGTCGGAAACGAACTGGCGCTACGCTGACGATTACAAGGTGCCGCGGCTGTGCTTCATCAACAAGATGGACCGCATGGGCGCTGATTTCTACGCCGACATGGCGTCGATTCATGAACGCCTGACCAAGAACGCCTACGCAGTTCAGCTGCCCATCGGGGCGGCCGAAACGTTCAAGGGCATTATAGACCTCCTGACCAGGAAGGCGCGCGTCTACCTGGATGAAATGGGGCAAAAGTGGGATGACACTGACGTGCCCGAGGATATGAAGGCGAAGGTGGAGGAGTACCGCCACAAGCTGGTAGAAGCCATTGCCGAACAGGACGAAGCGCTCTTGGCGCTGTACCTGGAAGGCAAAGATATACCCGTGGAAGACCTGAAGCGCGTTCTCAGGAAGGCATGCATTGCCAATGCCATCGTGCCGGTATTCTGCGGCTCGGCCCTGAAGAACAAGGGTGTTCAGCCTTTGCTGGACGGAGTGGTGGAGTACCTGCCGAGCCCTTTGGACGTGCCGCCGGTCACAGGCAAGGACCCGTCGACGGACCAGGAAGTGGAGCGCAAGACATCGGACGCGGAGCCGTTCTCGGCCCTGGCCTTTAAGATCGCCGCTGATCCGTTCGTGGGCAAGCTGGCGTTCTTCCGCGTGTACTCCGGAACTCTGAAAGCAGGTTCGTACGTGTTGAACTCCTCGAATGGCGAGAAGGAACGCATCAGCCGCATCGTCAGGCTTCACGCCAACCACCGCGAGGACGTGGACGAGGTGTATGCCGGTGAAATAGCGGCCGCGGTCGGGCTCAAGGCCACCGTGACCGGTCATACGCTATGCGACGAGGCCAAGCCCATCGTGCTTGAGTCCATCGTATTCCCTGAACCCGTCATCTCGCTCGCCATCGAACCCAAGACCAAGCAGGACCAGGAGAAGATGGGTGTGGCGCTGCAGAAGCTGGCTGAAGAGGACCCGACCTTCCGCGTGAAGAGCGACGAAGAAACAGGCCAGCTCATCATTTGGGGCATGGGCGAACTGCATTTGGAGGTCATCGTGGAACGCATGAAGCGGGAGTTCAAGGTGGAGGCGAACGTGGGCAAGCCGCAGGTGGCATACAAGGAGACCATCACCCGCATCGCTCAGGCCGAAGGCAAGTACATCCGTCAAACCGGCGGCCACGGCCAATACGGACACTGCTGGGTGCGTGTGGAGCCGCAGACTGAAAAAGGCAAGGGATTCGAGTTCCTGGACGAAATCAAGGGCGGAGTCGTCCCGCGCGAGTTCATCAAGCCGATTGAGAAGGGAATAATCGAAGCCACGGAGAACGGCGTGTTGGCAGGGTACCCGGTGGTGGACGTTCGGGCGGCGGTGTATGACGGAAGCTACCATGAGGTGGACTCCTCGGAAGCGGCGTTCAAAATCGCCGGCAGTCTGGCTTTCCAAGCCGCGTTCCGGCAGGCCGGCCCGGTGCTTCTGGAGCCCATCATGAAGATAGAGGTCATCATGCCCGAGGCCAACATGGGAGACGTTATCGGAGACATAAACTCGAAGCGCGGACAGATACGCGAGATGCGCGACCGCACGGGCCTCAAAGTGGTTGATGCGGAAGTGCCCCTCTCGGAGATGTTCGGCTACGCTACGAACCTTAGGTCCATGACCCAGGGTCGCGGTAGCTACACCATGGAGTTCGACCATTACGCCGAGGTGCCGAGGAATGTGGCTGAGGAGATTATCGGCAAGCGGGGCAAGGCCAAGACCGAAGCCTAGCCTATGGAGAACCTGGTCGATCTCGCCGAACTCAAGCGTATCCTTGGCCGCAAAGGTGAACGGGTGGTGGTAGTAGTGCCGGGACAGGAGCCCATCGTACTTTTGTCGCTTACGGAGTACGAACAGCTGTCCGGCGGCGGAGGGAAGGCTGGAGCCAGGCCGCAGGCGAACGGGAACTCCCGCGCCGCGGCACCCAGGCCCGCGTCCGCAGCGGATCCGGCCAAGCTCGAGGCAATAGACCCGCCCCAAGGTACGGTTACGGATGACGACCAGTACTACCCGGAGCCCCTGGAATAGACCTGAGCCAGCTGGGGAAAGACTGTTCATTGTCCGACCCCTTGCCAAACTGGATTGCCCGTGCTACAGTGAACAAGCTTTTTAGCCTCTAACTTCAACATTTACCGCTAAAATTCGTGCTTCGAGGCCTGCTCTGCGGGAGCAGAATGGCTTGTAGAGCCAAGACGAAGACACGAAAAGTAAGGAGATTCTAAGCCTATGTCCGACAAATTCGACCGTTCCAAGCCGCACATCAACGTCGGTACCATTGGTCACGTCGACCACGGTAAGACCACGTTGACTGCGGCCATCCTGCAGGTGCTGAAGGCCACCGGCCACAGCGCCCAGGACAAGGGTGTTGATCAGATAGACAACGCTCCGGAAGAGAAGGCCCGTGGTATCACCATCAACACGGCCCACGTTGAGTATCAGTCCGATACCAGGCACTACGCCCACGTGGACTGTCCAGGTCACGCCGACTACGTGAAGAACATGATCACAGGCGCGGCCCAGATGGACGGAGCCATTTTGGTGGTTTCCGCCGCCGACGGCCCGATGCCTCAGACACGAGAGCACATCCTGCTCGCCCGTCAGGTCGGCGTACCGTACATCGTGGTGTTCTTGAACAAGGTGGACATGGTTGATGAGAAGGACCTTATCGACCTGGTGGAAGAGGAAGTCAGGGACCTTTTGAAGAAGTACGAATTCCCGGGCGACAAGACACCTATCATTCGAGGTAGCGCGCTTAAGGCTTTGGAAGCTGCAGCTGCAGGCAAGAAGGATGGTCCAGAAGTACAGCCCATTTTGGATCTGGTTAAGGCTTTGGATGAGTACATCCCAGAGCCGGTACGCGAGATTGAGAAGCCATTCCTTATGCCAATTGAGGACATTTTCTCCATCGAGGGCAGAGGTACTGTGGTGACGGGACGTATCGAGCGCGGCGTACTGAAGCTGAACGACGAAGTCGAGATCATAGGCCTTCGGGACACCCAGAAGACGGTCATTACCGGTATTGAGATGTTCAACAAGCAGTTGGACGAGGGTCGCGCCGGTGACAATGCCGGCCTATTGCTCCGGGGCTTGAAGAAGGAAGATGTTGAGCGCGGACAAGTCGTAGCCAAGCCAGGCTCAGTGACCCCTCACACGGATTTCGAAGCCGAGGTCTACATACTCTCGAAGGATGAGGGCGGCAGGCACACCCCGTTCCTTAAGGGATACAAGCCGCAGTTTTATGTGCGTACCACTGACGTGACCGGAGAGGTTGAGTTGGCGGCCGGCACCGAGATGGTCATGCCGGGCGACAACGTGAAGATTACCGTCAAGCTCATTACACCGGTGGCCATGGAAGAGAAGATGCGCTTCGCCATCCGCGAGGGCGGCCGCACGGTGGGCGCGGGAGTGGTAAGCAAAATCATTAAGTAATGACGCTCACGGCCTGAAGCTTTACACCCGCCGCACATTCACAACGAGGAACCATGGTTTCCACCACACCAGCCAAGCATAAAACCGCTCCGCAAGACAGCGCGCGTACCAAAGAAGAAGAAGGGGATAAAGCGCGCTTGCGCATCCGCATCCGTGCCTATGATCACAAGATCATAGACCAGTCGGTGCGCACCATACTGGATACCGCCGTGCGAAGCGGAGCCACCGTGGTCGGTCCCATACCGCTGCCTACCGAGAAGACCAGGTACACCGTGAATTCCTCGTCGTTCATAGACAAGAACGCGCGTGAACAATATGAGATGCGCGTGCACAAGCGATTGCTGGACATCCTTGACCCCACACCGAAAACCATTGACGCCCTTACGAACCTAAATCTGCCTGCCGGCGTCGATGTCGAGATAAAGATGTAGTTTTCCGCCAGTTCATTCCCACGGCTACCCTGCATGGATTCGCGAACGGCCCCGTTTCCCACGGGGTACCTGCGACGCCCCAGGGAAAGCCTTCAGGGAGAAGCAGACCCCAGACTAACCTTTTACGAAATCTTGTATTGTTACTTTGAGAAACCGTCTACCGAGCGGGGCATTCCCGCAGGCGCTTACAGCCAAAGGCAGTACGGTTTTTCACATGCTAGCTAAAGTCTCCTATGCCTAAGTTCTTACTTGCCAGAAAAAGCGACATGACGCGGATGTTTGATGCGTCAGGCGCGGCCGTAGCCGTCACCAGGCTTCAGGCCGATCCTTGCGTCGTGACGCAGGTAAAGACCAAGGACCGGGACGGCTATTTGGCTGTGCAGGTTGGTTCCGGCGCAGACAAGCGCGCGTCAAAGCCGCGCATCGGGCACACGAAGGCCGCTGGCAATCCTCTGAAGACCTTGCGTGAATTCCGGGTGGAAGACGGCTCTTACGACGTCGGACAAACTCTGGACGTGTCCCAGTTCAGCGTAGGCGACCGCGTGTTCGTGACCGGTACTTCCAAAGGCAAGGGTTTCCAGGGAGTCGTGAAACGACATCATTTCCACGGCCACCCTACGACGCACGGCCACAAGGACCAGGCCCGCATGCCCGGTTCTATCGGCGCCGGCGGGGTACAGCACGTGCGGAAGGGCAGGCGCATGGCCGGCCGCATGGGCAATGCCCGCGTCACTGTGCACCACCTGACAGTGGCGGCGATTGACCAGGAGAAGAATGTGCTCATGCTTGCTGGTGCGGTGCCTGGCGCCAGGAACAGCTTGATTCT
This sequence comes from uncultured Gammaproteobacteria bacterium, assembly GCA_964566145.1. Lineage (GTDB taxonomy): Bacteria > Patescibacteriota > Patescibacteriia > Veblenbacterales > UBA10138 > CAZMHN01. The sequence continues at coordinate 28,348 of CAZMHN010000003.1, read as the reverse complement.
GGTTCAGGCGGATTAGCTAAGCGTATGGCTAAAGTGACTTCAATTCCCATCATGACGCGGACAGGTCAGGCGACCCGCGAGGTCGAACTGCCCAAGGCCGTGACTTCGCGCGCCGTGAAGCCCGCAGTCGTGCACCAGGTGTATGTCGGCTACGCGGCCAACCGGCGTTCGGCGACCGCGCATACCAAGATCCGTTCGGAAGTGTCCGGCGGCGGCAAGAAGCCTTGGAAGCAGAAAGGCACGGGCCGGGCCCGTCAGGGCTCCACCCGTTCCCCTCAGTGGGTGGGCGGCGGCGTAGTGTTCGGGCCAAGGAAAGAACGCAACTACGGGCACCGCTTGAGCGATGAGTTGAAGAGCCAGGCCAGGGCCATGATCGTGGCCGAATACCTTACGAGCGGCAAAGTCATGGCTGTGGACGCGTTCCCGACCGAACCCAAGACCAAGCAGTACGCTTCCATGCTCAGGAGCCTGAAGCTGGACCCGAAACAGCGTTGCCTGGTGCTTCTGACAGCCGATGAGGCGTCGCACCGCCAGGGATTGAAGAATCTGGCCCAGGCGACCGTGATGGCCGTAAGAAACCTGAACCCGTACGACGGACTTCAGTTCCCGCGCTGGCTCGTGTCCAGCAAGGGCCTGGAAGAGCTTTTTACACTAGTGAAGTAGTATGGCGGTTTTTCGAAAAAAGCGTGACAGCGGCGACCGCGTCGGGAAGACCCCGACGAGCGTTCGGTTCGGTACCGGCGTCGGGCTTATTCCGCTCGTGTCCGAGAAGTCCGAGCGCCTGAGGCAGCGCGGACAGTATGCGTTCGTGGTCAGGGGTGCTCTCACGAAAGTGGAAGTCAAGAAAGCCATCGAATCGGCGTACGGAGTGCACGTTGACGGAGTCAACAGCGTGGTATTGCCGCGCAAGACGGTGCGCCGCGGCCGAAGCCAGGGTGACACCAAGGTGCGTTGCCGCTTCATTGTCCGTTTGAAGGCCGGCGAGACCATAGATGTAACCAAGTCGTTGTAAAGGATTATGGGAATCAAGCGTTATCAACCAACTACCCCGGGGAGGCGCCACGCCGGCGCGCTCGTGACCGAGGCCACCAAGCAGCGCCGGAACAAGCGTCTGACCGTCGGTTTGCGTTCTCAGGCCGGCCGCAACAACCAGGGCAAAATTACAGTCAGACACCGCGGCGGCGGCGTGAAGCGTTTGCTTCGAGTCGTGGATTTCGCTCGCACCAAATACGATGTGCCGGCGCGCGTGGTAGCCATTGAATACGACCCGAACCGTACCGCGAATTTGGCGTTCCTGGTGTATAGAGACGGCGATAAGCAGTACATGGTGGCACCGGACGGCCTGAAGGTTGGGCAGCAGGTACTGTCGTCGCAGAAGCCGATTGAAGTTCAGCCGGGCAACCGTCTGCCATTGAAGCACATTCCGACCGGTCTCCAGGTGCACAACGTGGAATTGACGCCGGGCCAGGGCGGCGTCATCGTTCGCTCGGCCGGTTCCTGGGCCACCCTAATGTCCGTTGAAGGCGGCCTGGCGCTCTTGAAGCTCCCGTCCGGCGAACTCAGGAAAGTACCCGAGCTTTGTTCCGCGACCATCGGCCAGGTGGGCAACGTTGATTACTCCAACGTGCGTTTGGGTAAGGCCGGGCGCGTGCGGCACATGGGTTTCCGTCCGTCGGTCCGCGGCAAGGCTATGAATCCGGTCGACCACCCGCACGGCGGCGGCGAAGGGCACAATCCTATCGGCTTGAAGCATCCGAAGACCCCGTGGGGCAAGCCGGCGCTCGGGGTTCCGACCAGGCGCGCCACCAAGGCGTCGAACCGGTTTATCATCTCAAGGCGCCCAAAGAAGCGGTAATTCTTTTACGCGTATGTCACGAAGTCTGAAGAAAGGCCCGTTCGTAGACCCGAAACTCCTGAAGAAGCTGGCGGCTTTGAAGCCCGGCGACCGCACTGTCATACGGACGTGGTCCAGGGACAGCACCATCACTCCGGAAATGGTCGGTTTCACCATTGCGGTGCACAACGGCAAGAACCACATATCGGTTTCCATTGTGGAGGACATGGTCGGGCACAAGCTGGGCGAGTTCGCCCCGACCAGGAAGTTCCAGACCCACGGCGGACGCATGGCCAAAGAGCAGGCCGCCGCCGCGGCCGCAGCTGTCGCGGCTCAGGTAGCCAAGGTGCAAGAGCCGGCCAAGAAGTAATTTTTATGACCACAGTAACGGCACAATTGAATTTCTTGCGCGCTTCCCCGCGGAAAGTTAAGCTGGTCATCGACCTGGTGCGCGGGTTGCCGTACGAGCGTGCGCTCGAGCAGCTCGCGGTCATGCGCCAGGCTCCAGCCAAGCCCGTTTTGAAGCTTATGCGTTCGGCCGCGGCCAACGCCAAGAGCCGTTTCGAGATTTCAGCCGACAAGCTGTTCGTTACCCGCATCGAGGTGGGCCAAGGCCCCAGGCTGAAGCGCTGGACGCCCAGGGCTCAGGGGCGCGCTACGCCAATTTTACGCCCAACCTGTCACATCAAGGTTCAGCTTTCCGATAAAGCACCTAAGCAGTCAGCTAAGACCGGTTCAGGCCGCTAGTCACGCGTATGGGACAGAAAGTACATCCCAAGATATTCCGCATCGGCATAGTCTACACGTGGAAGTCCAAATGGTTCGCGCGCCGTGGGTATCGTGAACAGCTCATGGCCGACGTCCAGCTGAGGCGCTGGCTGAAGCGCAGGCTCAAGGGGAGCTCGGTGAGCTCCATTGAGGTCGAGCGCGGCCCTTCGAACCTGACCGTGACCATTCAGACGGCCAAGCCTGGCCTGGTCATCGGCCGAGGCGGCCAGCAGGTGGAGGAATTGAAGAAGGAGCTGAAGGACAAGTTCTTGGGTCCGAAGCAGAATTTACAGCTCAACATCCAGGAGGTTCCGAATCCCATGCTGTCGGCCGAAGTGGTGGCGGAGAACATGGCCATTGAGCTTGAGAAGCGCATGCCTTTCCGGCGCGTTATGAAGCAGGCTATGGACCAGGTTATGAAGGCGGGCGCTCTGGGGGTGAAGGTTATGGTCGGAGGCCGGCTGAACGGCGCCGAGATCGCCCGTAGCGAGAAGCTGTCCACCGGTACCGTGCCGCTCCATACGCTCCGGGCAGACATAGACTACTCGCGCACCGTGGCGCGTACCACCTACGGCGTCATCGGGGTAAAGGTTTGGATCAATCGGGGAGAGGTATCGCGCGAAGCCCAAGCCCAGGCGGCCCAAGTTGCTCCGGCGAACAATTTCCGTTCCGGCCGCAGAGAGCCGCGCGGTTCCCGCGCCTCATAACTTCCTAGTAAACGGTTATGTTGATACCTAAGAAAGTCAAATACCGCAAGAGCCACCGCGGCGACCAGATAAAAGGGTCCGCCACGCGGAAGACATTGGTGAGCTTCGGCGAATACGGCCTGAAGTCGCTGGAAGCCGGCTGGATAACATCCCGCCAGCTTGAATCCGCGCGCCGCGCCATCACCGGCAACCTTTTGCGCAAGGGCAGGGTGTGGATCCGCGTGTTCCCTGACAAGTCCGTGACCGTGAAAGGCAACGAGATACGCATGGGCGGCGGCAAGGGAGCCGTGGACCACTACGTGGCTCCGATCAGGCCCGGCACCATTTTGTTCGAGATAGACGGCGTGGCCGCCGATGTGGCCAGGAGTTCTTTGAGGCTCGCGGCCTATAAGCTTCCCGTGAAAACCGTCGTGGTTCAGAAAGTAGGCATGTAGGCCAAACCCGTATGGATTTGTCATTCAAGGATATGTCCCAAAAGAGCGAGAGCGAGCTTGCGAAGCTGTCCGACGAGGCTAAGCAGGAATTGCGGTCGTTGACGCTCAAGGCTTCCTCGCAGGAGCTCAAGGACGTACGTTCCATCCGCACTCTCCGGCGCACCCTGGCGCGCATCATGACCAGCTTGACCTCGGTTCGCCGACAAAAGAGTTCGTAATTGTAAATGTCTATGCCAGCAGTAAATCCTATCGTCAATAAGCGTCATATCGAAGGCGTGGTCGTGTCCGCGAAAGCCGACAAGACCCGCGTGGTGCTCGTTACCCGGACCGTGGCACACCCGAAGTACGGCAAGCGGTACCAGGTGAGCCGCCGGTACCCGTCGCACGACGCCAGGAACGCCTACGCAGTCGGCGATAAGGTGGTCATAGAGGAGACCAGGCCTTACTCCAAGACCAAGCGCTGGCGCATCGTGCGCAAGCTAGCCTAAAGCTCTTCGAATTCCTATGATACAGCTTCGAACCATGCTCAACGTCGCGGACAACACTGGCGCCAAAAAAGTGCAGTGCATTCGCGTGCTGGGCGGCTACAAGAAGCGCTACGCAGGTTTGGGCGACGTCGTGACCGTGGTGGTGAAGTCGGCCGAGCCGCACGGTACGGTGAAAAAGAGCGAAGTGGCCCATGCCGTGGTGGTGCGGACGCACAAGGAGCACAGGCGGACGGACGGCTCATACATCAGGTTCGACGACAACGCTGTGGTTATCATCGACAAGAAGAGCAAGGAACCCAGGGGCACCCGCATTTTTGGTCCGGTGGCCAGGGAGATTAGGGCCAAAGGTTTGCAGAAGATAATTTCGCTGGCGCCCGAGGTGCTGTAACGGCTTAAGGTATGGCAAAGAGTCTCCACATCAAGAAAAACGACACGGTACGGGTCATTTCCGGACGCGACCGCGGCAAGCAGGGCAAGGTGACCCAGGTGTTCCCGCGTCAGGGCATGGTCGTGGTCGAGGGAGTGAACATACGGGTCAGGCACCTAAGGACGCGTCAGCGCGGCCGCACCGGCAGCCGGGTGCAGTACGCGGCTCCGTTGGCCATTTCCAAACTCATGGTGGTGTGTCCGCACTGCAGCCGCGCCGTACGCATACGCGTACAGGTCTCGGCCGACGGACGGAAGGCGCGCATTTGCCACCGTTGCGGCCAGTCTTTGGCCGTTACCCAGTAAGATTCAGGACCATTTATGTCGACCAAGCATCAATCACTCTACGAAAAATACTTGAAAGAAGTGCGCCCGGCGCTCATGAGCGAGGGGAAGTACAAGAGCGTTATGGCCGTGCCCCGGCTCACTAAGGTCGTCCTGAACGTTGGGCTCGGGCATGCCACCAAGGACCCGAAGGTGGCGGAAACCGCCCAAAAGACGCTAGCGCGCATTTCCGGGCAGAAACCCGTCATGACCCTGGCCAAGAAATCCATTTCAAATTTCAAGATACGCGAGGGTCAGGCTGTCGGGGTCATGGTGACACTGCGGGGAGAAAAGATGTACAGCTTCCTGGAAAAGCTGATCCATGTCGCATTTCCGCGCGTCAAGGACTTCCGGGGCCTAAGCCCCAAGGGCATTGACCGCCACGGGAATTTGGCTGTAGGGTTCCGGGAGCACATTGTGTTCCCCGAGATACGCACGGATGAGATAGAGTCGCTCCACGGGCTTGAGGTGGCGGTGGTAACCACGGCCAAGTCGCGCGATGAGGGCAGGCGCCTCCTGGAGCTTCTGGGGTTCCCTTTTAGTCAGTAAAGTTTTGAGATTGACTTTCGTATGTCAACGACCGCCCAAGAAATAAAGTCCAAGCGTTCCCTCGTGAAGCCGAAGTACTCGACGCGTATTGTGCGCCGGTGCTGGCGGTGCGGGCGAAAACACGGCTACATGCGGGACTTTGACCTGTGCCGCATCTGTTTTAGGGAGTTGGCGAACAACGGTGAGATACCCGGCATCAGGAAGGCCAGCTGGTAACGAGAACTTCGTACGCATATGACAGACCCAATCAGTGACATGCTCGCTCGGATCCGGAACGCCGTGTTGGTGAAGAAGCCCACGGTGGCGGTGCCGTATTCTCTCGTCAAGGCGCGAATGGCCGACATTCTCGTGAAGGAGGGCTACGTGGCCGCCGTGCGCGAAGAGGCTCAGCCTTACCGCATGCTCGTTATGGAACTGAAGTACGACGGCGGACAGCCTGCCATTCGAAGCTTGAAGCGCATTTCGAAGCCCGGCCAGCGCCACTACGTGAAGACAGCAGAACTGCCGCGGGTGCTTTCAGGCCTGGGCATAGCCATAATTTCCACGTCTAAGGGCCTCATGACCAATCGCGAGGCCAAGGAACAGCGCCTGGGGGGCGAGGTGCTGTGTGAGATATACTAGTATGTCGCGCTTAGGTAAATTGCCAATCTCGGTGCCTTCCGGCGTGCAGGTGTCTGTGGCGCAGGGCAGGCTTACCGTGAAAGGACCGAAGGGCGAAGTAGCGGAGCATTTGCCCCCTCGCGTGAAGGTACAGCAGGAAGGCAATACCATTACCGTTTCCGTGCCTAACCCCGACGACGGCAAGCAGCGGGCGCTGTGGGGATTGACCAGGATGCTGGTGGCGAACGCCGTGAAGGGGGCAACTGAAGGCTTCTCGCGCAGTCTGGAGATATCGGGCATAGGCTTCAAGGCGCAGGTGGAGGGCAAGGATTTGGTGCTGTCATTGGGGTTCTCGCACCCGGTGCGCTTCGCCATCCCGGCGGGGCTTGCCATCACAGTTGAAAAGAACACCATTACGGTAGCGGGCGCTTCCAAGCATTTGGTCGGCCAGACCGCGGCCAACATCAGGAGTCTTAGGAAGCCCGAGCCGTACAAGGGCAAGGGCATTCGATACACCGAGGAGATAGTCCGCCGCAAGGCCGGCAAGGTTGTGAAGTCAGCCGGCGCCAAGTAAGGTATACAAGGCATATGTCACGACGCACTGAACACAACAGAATCATCCGCCATCGCCGCGTGAGAGCGCGCGTTATCGGCACTCCGGAGCGCCCCCGGCTGGTCGTTTTCAGGAGCCTGAAGCACATTCGAGCGCAGATCATAGACGATGCGGCCCAGAGAACGCTGGTGTCGGTGGCAGATTCCGAACTTACAGGCAAGGCCAAGCGGAAACCCATTGAGACCGCGCGTGAGGCCGGCAAGCTGTTGGCTGATAAGGCCAAGGCCAAAGGGGTTATTAGCGTCGTGTTCGACCGGGCCGGCTACGCCTACCACGGCCGCATAGCGGCTTTGGCCGAAGGCGCACGCGAGGGGGGACTAAGCTTCTAGTTCGAGATATATTTATGAACCAATCGAATCAACAAAGAGGCAGAGGGCGCGGCGGCCGGCCGGGAGGGCCGGGCAGGGGCCCGAGGCGCGACCGGCCAGACGACGGATTTGATCAGCGCATAGTGGAGCTGTCACGCGTTACCCGCGTGATGGCCGGAGGCAAGCGCATGCGGTTCCGCGCGCTGGTATTGTTAGGCAACCACCAGGGCAAGGTCGGCGTCGGTTTGGCCAAGGGCGCTGACGTGAGCCTGGCCGTGGCCAAGGCCTCAACCAAGGCGCGGCGCGCCATGATGAACGTACCCTTAAAAGGACACACCATTCCGCATGAGGTAACGGTGAAGTACAAGAGCGCCCACGTGCTCCTGAAGCCGGCGCCCGTCGGCACCGGTATCATCGCCGGCGGCGCGGTGCGCATGGTGCTGGAACTGGCCGGCGTTCCCAACGTTGTCAGCAAGATCCTGGGTTCGGCCAACAAGATCAACAATGTGCGGGCGGTGTTCAAGGCCTTTTCCAGCATGAAGCGTCCCGCGCGCTAAACATTCCGTTATGACGCTTTCCCCTTCCACACTTCGTTCCCCCAAAGGCTCCCGGCGCTCCAAAAAGCGCTTGGGCCGGGGCAATGCATCCGGGCACGGCACGTATTCCACTCGCGGCATCAAAGGACAGCGCGCCCGGCAGGGCGGCCGCAAGGGATTGACGCAGTTCGGCGTGAAGCATTTCGTGACGCGTCTGCCGAAAGTGCGCGGGTTCAAGAGCTTCAAGCCCGTGGTCCAGGTGGTGGCACTGTCGTCGCTGGCGAAGCTTGCGAACGGCCGGGAGGTGTCGCCTGAAGTGCTGTGCACGCAGGGGCTCATTGAGCGTGCCGACGGGATCGTAAAGGTGATTGGCGGGGGGAACCTGCCCGGCGCTTTGGTGCTCAAGGTGCATCGCGTTTCCCAGGGAGCCAGGGCTGTCATAGAGCGCGCCGGCGGTTCCGTGGAACTGTTGCCCATACCCAATGGCGGCGGAGGGGACAAGCAAAAGCCAGCCAAACGCTAGGCAGGTACTCCAGGAGGGATAAGTAAACCATATGTGGCGCAAGCTCGAACAAGTGTGGAAAACGCCTGACCTCAGGAACAGCCTTATGCTGGTAGTGGGGGTGCTGGTGGTTTTCCGGATTCTGGCGCACGTCCCCATTCCCGGCGTGGACGCTTTGGCTCTCCGGAACTTCTTCGCCCAGAACCAATTTTTCGGGCTCCTCAACATATTCTCCGGCGGCGGGCTGGAGAACTTTTCGGTGGTCATGCTCGGCGTGGGACCCTACATCACCGCTTCCATCATCATGCAGCTTTTGACCATGATCGTGCCGCGGCTGGAGGAGATATCCAAGGACGGCGAGCAAGGCCAGAGGCGCATCAACCAGTATACAAGGTATCTGACGGTGCCCTTGGCCGTTCTGAACGCCTACGGTTTCATCATACTGCTTAGGAACCAGGGCGGCGCCAGGTTCCTGACTGAATTCGATCCCTGGCAGCTGGGAACCAGCCTCATCACCGTGACGGCCGGCACCATCTTCCTCATGTGGCTGGGCGAGGTGATTTCCGAACGCAAGGTTGGCAACGGCATTTCGCTTCTCATTTTCGCCGGCATTGTGGCCAGCGTACCCCAGCAGGTGGCGCAGGTATCGGTCACGTTCGATCCCACGCAGATATTCATCATCGCCGCGTTCCTTCTGGTGGCGCTTATTACCGTTATAGGCGTGGTCATCGTCACCGAAGCCCAGCGCAACATTCCGGTGCAATACGCACGCATGATGCGCGGGCCGCACACTCTGGGCGGCGCCAGTACGCACCTGCCCCTGCGTCTTCTGCAGGCCGGCGTCATCCCCATCATCTTTGCCATTTCGGTCATTCTGTTCCCGCCCATGATAGCCCAGTTCCTGGTACGCTCCTCGTCCACATGGCTGGTGCAGGCGGCCGAATCGACCATTTCGTTGTTCCAGAACCAGCTGTTCTATGGCGGCATCTACTTCGTGCTGGTGTTCGCGTTCACCTATTTCTACACGGCGGTCATTTTCAAGCCCGACCAGATTTCGGAGAACCTTCAGAAGCAGGGCGGCTTCATTCCGGGCATCCGTCCGGGCTCGGCCACCATGGAGTACCTCGGTACCACCATGAATCGCATCGTACTGCCGGGCGCCGTCTTCCTTTCGGCCATCGCGGTATTGCCGCTCGTATTGCAGCAGCTCACCGGCTCCCAGGCGCTGGTAGTGGGCGGAACTTCGCTCCTCATCGTGGTGCAGGTGGTCATCGAGATGGTGCGGCAGATAAACGCCCAGCTCGTGATGCGCGACTACGACGAGCTGTAATGAGTTCGGTTGGTGTCGGATGGGGCCCAGGGAGGCCCCGTTTGTTTTTAGCCGACGCTACGCTACACTGGTAGCGTATGGCAGAACCTTTGATGAGGCTTGTATTCCTTGGTCCGCCCGGGAGCGGCAAGGGCACGCAAGCCCAGGAATTCGCTCGCACGCTCGGCTTGCCGCACGTGTCAACGGGCGACATGTTCCGCGACAACATCGCCCGCGCCACCGAGCTTGGACGGCGCGTTCAGGAGTTGCTAAAATCCGGACAGCTCGTGCCGGATGACGTGACCAACGCCATGGTGGCGGAGAGATTGGAGCAAGCCGACGCCAGAGGAGGCTTCATCTTTGACGGGTATCCCCGCAGTCTGCCTCAGGCCGAGTTTTTGTCGCGGGAGGTTCCGGGCGTGCGCGCATTCCTCATCGACCTGCCAGATGATCAGGCCGTCCGTCGCATCGCCGGCCGGAGAACCTGTAAGGCGTGTGCGGCCGTCTACCACGTTGATTATAAGCCGCCCCGAGTCGAGGGGGAGTGCGATATTTGCCGCGGCGCCTTGGAGCAGAGGAACGATCAGACCGAGGCTGTGGTACGGGATCGCTTGGCCGTGTACCACCAGCAGACCGAGCCTGTGGTCGAGTACTATCGCGCCCAGGGGGCGCTTACTGTCATCGACGGGCGCCCGCCCATCCCCGAGGTCACTGCCAGCCTGCGTGCCGCCCTGGGAGTATGAAGGTACGGCCCAAGACCACAACTGAGATAGAGGCCATGCGCCAAGGCGGGCGCATTTTAGCCGCCGTGCTCAAGGAGGTGGCGGCTGCGGTGCGGCCGGGTGTCACAACCAAGGAACTTGATGCGCTGGCCGAGGCCGGCTTGAGGCGCCGTGGGGCCACGCCTTCGTTCCTCGGGTACGGAGACGGCGACAGTCCTTACCCGGCCAGCCTGTGTACGTCGGTGAACAGTACGGTGGTGCACGGCATACCGGATGTTACTGAATTGAAGGACGGCGACATCGTCGGGCTCGACTTGGGGTGCTGGTACCAAGACATGTGCACCGACATGGCCGTAACCGTGGCCGTGGGGTCCGTAGACCCGCAGGCCAAAAAGTTAATGCGTACGGCCGAACGCGCCCTGTCCGAGGCTGTAAAGCGCGTAAGGGCAGGCGTCAGCATAGGCGATATAGGCGCTTGCATACAGGCATACGTGGAGGCCCAGGGGTTCAGCGTGGTGCGCGCCCTGACCGGCCACGGCGTGGGACAGGCGGTGCACGAGGAGCCGGCCGTGCCCAATTTCGGCATTGAGGGACAAGGCCTGAAGCTTGCGCGCGGCATGACGCTCGCCCTGGAGCCCATGGTGAACGAGGGCGGGTATGACGTGAAAACGCTAGCTGACGGCTGGACCGTGGTTACGAAGGACGGCAAGCGTTCGGCGCACTGGGAGGTTACCGTGGCTGTAACGGATAATGGATGCGAGGTATTGACCAAGGTATGAGGGTGCTGGCCGTTGATTACGGAGAAAAGCGCGTGGGGCTGGCCGTAGGCGAGCTGGGAAGCGAGCTTGTGTTGCCCAGGGGAGCGCTCGAACGAAAGGACGACCGGACGCTCATAGCGGCCCTGGCCGCGCTTGTGCGCGAGGACGGCGTGTCCAAGATAGTCGTGGGCGATCCGGTGAATATGGCAGGCAAGCCCACGGAGCAGACCAAACAGACCAGGGCTTTTGCCGAAGAGCTGAAGGCCGCTGTACGCGTTCCAGTAGAACTCGTGGACGAGCGCCTGACCAGCCAGGAGGCGGATAGGGCCACGGGAGAAGGCACGCGTTCGCGCGACGAAGTCGCGGCCATGAGGCTTTTGGCCGCATACCTTAGCCGACACGCCTGATGTTGCAGTTCGCCGCACTTCTGGGGTCGTTCGGGTTGGCCTGGGCGGCCACGGCGCTGGTCCGGCGCCTGGCCTTTGCTCATGGCGTTCTCGACATTCCTGACCAGGCGCGTAAGTTGCACGCTTCGCCAACGCCGCTAATGGGCGGCCTGGCCATATTCGCGGCTTTCACCGCCGTGTCGCTTGCGCTGGCGTTCACATCCGGCCACCTGATAGGCAAGGACGTGAGCTGGCAGGCTTTGGCAGGGCTTCTCACGGGCGGGACGCTGCTCATGGTGGGCGGATACCTGGACGACAGGTACGGGCGCAAGCCCTGGCAGCAGTTTTTATGGCCCACGCTGGCAGTTTTAGCGGTGCTCTCGGCCGGCATCAAGGTGACGGTCATGACCAATCCTTTGGGCGGCCTGCTCGAGCTCGGAGCCGCCGTAGGGACGCTGATCACGTTCCTGTGGCTCTTAGGCATGATGTACACCACCAAGCTGCTGGACGGGCTGGACGGGCTGGCTACGGGCGTGGGAGCCATCGGCGGCCTGGTCATTTTCTGCCTGACGCAGTTCACGCCGTTCTACCAGCCGCCTGTCGGGCTTCTGGCACTCGCGCTGGCGGGCTCGGCTCTGGGGTTCTTGGTGTGGAATTGGCACCCGGCCAAGGTGTTCCTGGGCGAAGGCGGGAGTTTGTATCTCGGGTATGTTTTGGGAGTGTTGGCCGTCATCTCCGGAGCCAAGATAGCCACCGCCCTTCTGGTGATGGGAGTTCCCATATTGGACGTAGCCTGGGTCATCCTCCGGCGCGTATTCTGGGAGCGCAGGAGCTTTGCTTCAGCCGACCGCAAGCACCTGCACTACCGC
>CAZMHN010000003.1:14130-16115 GCA_964566145.1 uncultured Gammaproteobacteria bacterium | reverse complement strand
TGCGCGTACGTACAGCCGGCCCCTGTGCAATCTGACACGTCAGCCATCACCGTAGGTACCGTACCGGTCGAGGTGGAGGTGGCTGATACGGAAACCGAGCGCAGCCAGGGCTTGTCGTGGCGGGAGGATTTGCCTGAAGGCGCTGGCATGCTGTTCGTGTACGATACGCCCGGCACTTACGAGTTCTGGATGTACGGCATGCGGTTCCCGCTCGATTTCGTGTGGATAGCCCAAGGTAAGGTAGTGGGCGTGTCCGAGAACGTGTCCGCCCCCTCGCTCGAAGCCCCCGTTCCTGCTCGCGTGCGCCCGCCCGAGCCCGTGACCGAGATACTAGAGGTGCCTGCTGGGTGGGTCGAACTCCACGGCATAGCGGTTGGGGCGGAGGTGCGCAGGTAAGAGCCATTGACACGTTCGGCCGCGTGGTCTATCCTGTTCTGGCAAGTATATTCATGCTCGATTTATTTTTTGCGTATGTCAAAGATAGCAGTCATCCGTACCGGGGGTAAGCAGTACCTGGTCAAAGCAGGGGATGTCCTGAAGGTGGAGAAGCTGTCCGGTCCGGGCGCGACCGAGGTTTCCGACGTGCTAATGGTCGCGTCGGACGATGGTCAGGAATTCAAGCTCGGCGCTCCGCTCACTGGTACGAAGGTGCAGGTTTCGGTGGTCGGACAGGGCCGAGCCGATAAGGTCCGCGTGGTGCACTACAAGCCCAAGGTGCGGCACCACAAGGTGTACGGACACCGCCAGCCGTTCACGGAACTCAAGGTAGGTACAATAGGCTAGCGCCTTACATACATTCCCAGACTAATCCCTTACCTCTTCGTGTGTTCCTCGTTCTTTAGAAACGACGAGCGGGCGGAGGGAACGAAAGAGAATGCTATGTTCCAAGACGAACAGACGCAGACTCCGGTGACCGAGGGCGAGAGCTCTGAAGAGTCAACGGAAGGCTCGACCGAAGAGCAGTCTGCATAAGTGTAACGATTGCGAAATCCCCGCACCTAGGTGCGGGGATTTCTGTTCATTGCCGGTCTACAGTTCCCGTCGGCCGGTGATGGCGCTCTCAAGCGTCACTTCGTCCGCGTATTCCAGGTCTGCGCCCACCGGCAGGCCCCGCGCCAGGCGCGTCACCTTCAGCCCTAAAGGCTTCAGCAGCCGGGCCAGGTACATGGCTGTGGTCTCGCCGTCCAGGTCGGGGTTTAGTGCCAGGATGACCTCTTTGACGCCGTCGCCCCTGAGCCTGGCCTCAAGTTCTTTCACGGTCAGCTGTTCCGGGGTCACTCCCTCCAGCGGGCTGACCACGCCCCCGAGCACGTGGTACAGACCGTGGAACGCGCCGGTCTTCTCGATGACCGGTATGTTCTGGCTTTCCGCCACTACGCACAGGAGCGAGGCATCGCGGTGTCGGTCGCTACAGATGATGCAAGGGGTCTGGTCCGTGAACCTGAAGCACACGGAACACCGGCGAACGTCGTCGTGCACCTCGGACAGGCTCTCGGCGAATTCCCTTATGGCCTCTTTGGGTTGCTGGAGCAGGTGATACACCAAGCGCTCGGCCGTCTTGGGGCCGATGCCAGGCAGCTTGGTGAACTCGCGTATCAGGCGTTCCAGCGCGCGGGGTACGGGGGACATAGCGTTCTCCAGTATAGCTGATGCTTTGACGTCTGCGAAGTTTGACAAAAGCATGGCTGGTCGGTAAGGTAGCGGCACTAAAAAACGAATACATTCGTCCTTTTACATCCATACATTTCAAGGAGCCAACCATGTCCAGGCGATTGCTGATCTTTGCCTCTGGTACGAAAGAGGGCGGCGGTTCAGGATTCAGGGTGTTGGTTGAGAGCATGAGAACAGGCGTCCTGAACGCCGATGTCGTCGGCGTAGTGTCAAATCATCCCGATGGCGGAGTGAAACGGATAGCGGACGAGCTCAAGGTGGATTTCACGCAGCTGACGCAGTTCGAAGCTGACGATTACCAAGCGCTCGTGCGA
>CAZMHN010000003.1:0-14030 GCA_964566145.1 uncultured Gammaproteobacteria bacterium | reverse complement strand
TCATCCGGCCCGACGATACAGCCGAAACGCTGTCGCAGCGGGTCAACCAGCATGAACATGCTTTCCAGCCCCTGCTGACCGATATGGTCGTGCGAGGCGTCATTCGATGCGCCAAGAGCCGGACAGGGCATTGGTACGTCGACGGTTCCAAATGGTTTACGGGCAAATTCGTGCCCAAAGAGTGGCAGATGTAATACATTCATCAATCATAGGAGAGTGCACAATGAACAAGGTGAATGTTCTGGTGATAGGCAGCGGCGGCAGGGAGGCGGCCATGGTGTACGCGCTCATGCGTTCCAAAAGACTCGGTGAATTGTATGTGGCCCCTGGAAACGGCCTCATGCCCGAGCGCGCCATCAGGGTGCCCCTGAAGCCGGAGCAGGTCGACGAGCTGGCCGATTTCGCGCAACAGAACCATGTGGGACTCACCATCGTTGGGCCGGAAGCTCCGCTTGAGGCTGGCATCAGCGACCTGTTCAGGAAACGGAAGCTTCGAATATTCGGCCCGATTCATGCCGCCGCCAAACTAGAGACATCCAAGGCGTTTGCGGTGAAGGTGATGCAAGAAGCCGATGTTCCGTGCCCAATCACATTGACCTTCGATTCGTGTGCCCGGGCATTGCTCTGCGTCAAAGGTTCGGCTTTTCCACTGGTCGTGAAAGCGGACGGGCTGTGCGCCGGCAAGGGCGTTTTCATCTGCCGTAATAAGGCAGAGGCCGAAGCCGCTCTCAGAGCGCTCATGGTCGACAAAGTGTTCGGCGCGGCAGGAGAGGAGGTTCTCATCCAGGAGCATCTTCAAGGATACGAGCTTTCGTATCACGCCATGTGCGACGGCAGGAACTTCAAACTCTTTCCGCCGAGTCAGGACCACAAACAGCTCCTGGATGGTGATAGTGGCGGAATGACAGGCGGAATGGGAGCTTTCGCTCCAGTGCCGTGGGCTACCAGGCAGTTGTCCGACTTCGTCAAGACGCGCATCGTCCGGCCGGTTCTGAAATACATGGCCAAGGCAGGTACGCCGTTCAGCGGCTGTTTGTACATAGGCCTCATGGTGACGCGCGAAGGCCCGAAGGTCCTGGAATTCAACGTGCGGATGGGCGATCCGGAGACCCAGGTGTACCTGAGGCTGTTGCTGAGCGATTTCCTTGAGCTGTGTCTGGCGTGCGCTACCGGCAGTGTCAGGCATGTGCGAATGAGTTGGGGCACCGGCAATGCGGTCTGCGTCGTGCTGGCGGCCAAGGGATACGGCCGGCCTGGTGTGGCTGTGAGTTCGGGGGACGTCATTGCCGGGATTGAAGATGCGAGACGCGCGCCGCGCGTGGAGGTGTTCGGCGCAGGGGTGAGATTCAATGAGTTGGACCGTTCGCTGGTTACCGCCGGTGGCCGCGTGCTGAACGTGACGGCCAGGGGCATGACCTTGGATGCGGCGCTGACCAATGCGTATGCGGCGGCGAACGCAATCCATTTCAACGGCAAACACATGCGCACGGACATAGGCCGCCGTGCCTGGCCTGAATTCATGAAGTGAAATACACAATAACCAAACGCTCCCCGTGGAGGAACCACGGGGAGCGTTTTACATCCCGACTATTTCATTCCCGGTATATTCAGCCCGCCGCTCTTTCTCACCTTTTCGGCCATTATCTTCTGCACTTTCTGATTGGCCTCGTTGACCGCATCTCTAATGGCTTTTTCCATGTCGCTCTTCTTGCCTGGCGAGAGGAGTTCCGGGTCCACTTCGACCGATTCCACTTCCTGGTTGCCGTTCATCTTCAGCTTGAGCTTGCCCCAGGCGGCGCTGGATTCAACATGTTCGTCCTTGAGGGCGTTCTGTATGGTCTTAGCCTGGGTACGCAGGTCCTTTATCTCCTTGAGCTTGCTGAACATTGATGGCATAGGCATGTAGCGGTTTAGGCGGCTAAGGGTTCGGGCGGCGGGGTTGCGCTGTGGCGCTCCAGGCTTTTGAAGGTGACGTGGTCAGCGTCGAAGAACAGGCGCACCAGGCCGGTGGGGCCGTTGCGGTGTTTGGCTATGTGTATCTCGGCCACGTGCTTTTCTTCCGGAGCCAGGTCGTCAGGCTGGTAGTTCCTGTCAACGGCCTTGCGGTAAATGAACAGCACTACGTCCGCGTCCTGTTCAATGGAGCCGGATTCCCTGAGGTGCGCCAGGCGCGGGATGGCAGGCTTGGTCATTTCCACGGCGCGCGACAGCTGTGACAGCGCCAGCACCGGCACGTTGAGTTCGCGGGCCAGCGCCTTCAATCCTCTGGTTATCTCCGCCTCTTCCTGCACGCGGTTCTCGGTGGTGCGCCCTTCCATGAGCTGGAGGTAGTCCACCAGCAACAGCCCGAGTCCGTGCTCGGCCTGGAGCCTCCGGGCCTTGGTGCGTATTTCCATGATGTTGCAGGTGGCGGAATCGTCTATGAATATGGGCGCTTCCGAAAGCACGCCCATGGCATGGCCGATGCGGGGGAAATCGTCCTCGCGTTCCGAGAGCTTGCCGGTGCGCATGCGCCACAGGTCCACTCCGGCCTCGGAGCACAAGAGCCTGTCTACCAGCTGTTCCTTGGACATTTCAAGCGAGAAGATGCCTACAGGTATTTTCATGTGCGCCGCCACGTGGCGGGCCATGTCCAGGGCCAGGGTGGTCTTGCCCACGCTCGGCCTGGCCGCCAGGATGATGAGGTCGGATTTCTGAAGGCCGGCCAGCAGGTTGTCCAGGTCGGTAAACCCGGTTGCCAGGCCCCTGAGCTTGCCTGACTCGCGGTGGAGTTCGTCTATGCGGTCGAACGCCTCTGAGAGCACCGACCGGATGGGTACGAAATTCTGCTTGAGGAAGTTCTGGCTGACGGAGTACAGCTTGCGTTCGGCCTCGTCCAAAAGCTGTTCCACGTCTTCGCTTTCCTGATACCCCAGGCTTGAGATGTCGGCCGCGGCTTTCAAGAGCTTCCTCAAAGTGCTCTTGCGCTGGACGATGCGGGCATAGCTCGCCACGTTCGATGATGTCGGTACGGCGTTCGTGAGCTCGGTCAGGTAGCTGTGTCCGCCGACCATCTCCAGCTTCCCAAGTTCCTGCAGGCGGCTTGAGAGCGAGAGTATGTCTATGGGCGTGCGCCGTTCGTACAGGTCGAGCATGGCGCTCAGAATGGCGGCATGCGCGTCGCTGTAGAAGTCGTCAGGCGAGATGATGTCCGCCACCTTGGTGATGGCGTCCTTGTCTATGAGCAGGGCGCCGAGCGTGGAAATCTCCGCCTCCAGGTTCTGGGGCGGTATGCGTTCTGCCGGTACGTGCCGTGCCGTGGTCATAGCAGGGGTATTGTACGCGCGGATACATTCCCCGACAAGGCTCCGTGGGTACACAAGTTGTTCACAATGATACCCACCTGAATCTCGACAAATAGCCCGGAACGGCTTACACTTCCGGCTATTCGCCTATGGCAGATTTCGTGATTTTCGACGTTGAGACCACGGGTATGAAGCCGGAAGAAGGCCATGCCGTGGTCGAGCTGGCCGCCCAGCGCGTACGCGACGGGGAGGTGGCGGACAGCTTTTCCGCGCTCGTGAACCCGGGCCGGAAGATGGACGCTGAGGCCGTGGCCATACACGGCATAACCAACGAGATGGTGGCCAAGGAAGGCAAGCCCCTGATAGAGGTGATGCCGGCTTTCATGCTGTTCGCCGAAGGCGCTACGCTGGTGGCGCACAACATAGGCTTCGATCTGGCGTTCGTGAATCACCACCTGAAGCAACTAGGTTTACCTCCGCTCCCGAATCCTACGCTCGACACCATTGCCCTGGCCAAGCAAAAGCGCGTGGTGGTCGCGAGCTACAGTTTGGCGTACCTGGCCAAGCACTTCGGCATTCCCCAGCCTACGGCTCACCGCGCCATGGCCGACGTGGAAGTGACCAGGCAGTTGCTGCTCAAACTGCTGGACTTGCCTTAGCTTATGGAAGTGAGTAGAATCATGCCGGGGTCTGTAGCTCAATGGTAGAGCGCCAGCCTTTTAAGCTGGGCGTCGTGGGTTCGATTCCCACCAGACCCACCAGGGTATACAACAGCGGGCCGCAAGGCCCGCTGTGAGTTTGTTAAGTTTACCCCCGGGCAATGAGGTAGCCTACGTACCCCAGGTAGACCAGAACAAAGGCCACGCCCTGCCACCGCTCCAGTATGCGGCGTTTGCCAACGAACAGCGCCAGGAACAAAAGCATGGTCGCGACCAGCGTTACCACAATGTCCAAGTTCATGCCTGGCGAGAACGGCAACGGGCGTATGACGGCGGACAGTCCGAGTATCCAGAAGATGTTGAATATGTTCGAACCCACGATGTTGCCCACAGCAATGTCCGTGTTGTGTTTGACGGCGGCCATTACCGAAGTGGCCAACTCCGGCAGGCTCGTACCCACTGCCACAATCGTCAGCCCGATAAGCGCGTCGCTTATGCCGAGCGTCCTCGCGATGTCCGTGGCGCTGTCCACCACCCACTTGCCGCCCAAAGTGAGCATGACGAGTCCGGCGGCCACCATCCCCACTGCCAAAGGCCCGCGTATGTACTTCACTTGCGGCCCCTCGCTTCCGCCTCGTTTGGCGATGGCCTGTACGTATGACAGGAAGATGGCGAAGAAGGCTATGAGTATGAAGCCGTCAATATGCCCAAGTTCGGAAAAGTCGTGGCTGTCGAACAGCTGGTCGTTGGCCATGAACATCAAGGCTACGACAGCCAGGAGGGCAAGCGGGATTTCGCGCCAGGTGGTGCCGGTGGTTACGCGCAGAGGGTAGATGGTTGCCGATACTCCCAGGATGAGAAGTATGTTGGCTATGTTGCTTCCCAGAATGTTCCCAATGGCGATGTCCGTGGCTCCCTTGACGCTCGCCATCACGTTCACGATGAGCTCCGGCGCGGACGTCCCGAAGGCCACCACCGTGAGGCCGATGACGAGCGAGGAAATGCCGAGTTTTTTGGCCAGAGCCGAAGCGCCGTCCACCAGCCAGTCGGCTCCCTTGATGAGGAGCGCGAAGCCTATGATGAGCAGAATCCAAGTCCAGACCATACTGTTTCAGTATAACACCAGTGCGGCGGTTTGGCCGAGTGTGTGGTACAATGGGTTCAAAGAACATATGCGAAACTACGCCTCGAAAAGCAACAAGCGTGTGGTGCGCTACCGTACGCCATCCTCGTTCAAGGTCAGGAAGGCCGAGAGCGTGAAGCGCCAATCGGCTCCTCCGTACCATCCGCCGTCGCGCGGCAAGCGGGGAACCGCTCCTCGTCCCTAGGCCAAGTCCCATGCCGACGGAAGCGAAGCCGGCGGAGCAGATTTGGCACGCCCTGCGCGTGTCGGAGGTGTTGCGCGTGCTTGAAAGCTCTTCGTCCGGACTCGATCCGGACGAAGCCGCCCGCCGTTTGGCGCGGGACGGGGCCAATGAACTGTCGCGCCAGCGCGCCGTCAGCGCCTGGCGGGTATTCGTACGGCAATTCGCCAGCGCGCTCATCATAGTGCTTATCGTAGCGGCCGTGCTTGCCGCATTCGTGGGAGAGTATGTGGACGCGGTGGTCATAATGGGCGCGGTGGCCGTGAATGCTTTGGTCGGCTTTATACAGGAACGCAAAGCCGAGCGCGCGCTCGAGGAGATACGCAAGTTCGTGCAGTACTACGCGAGGGTGGTGCGGGGCAGTTCCGAACTGCGCGTTCCGTCGCAGGAGTTGGTGCGGGGCGACGTAGTAAGGCTTTCTTCGGGCGATCGCGTGCCGGCCGACCTTAGGCTGCTCACGGCTACTGACGTGGAAACGAACGAAGCGCCTTTGACGGGCGAGTCCAATCCCGTAAGCAAGACGAGCCACGTCCTTCCCCCCGGCCTTGTGCTGGCCGAACGCGTCAACATGCTGTATCAGGGCACAGTGGTTGTTGGCGGCGAGGCTTTAGGCGTAGTCACGTCTGCCGGAAAAGCGACCGAGCTTGGGAAATTGGCTACGCTGCTCACCGAAATACCCGACGAACCTACGCCCCTGAAAGAAAAGCTCGAAGGGTTCGGCCGGGCCATTGGCGTTATCGTGGCCGTATGTCTTGTCCTGTTGCTGGGCATAGGCCTCCTGCTCAAATATCCGTTCCGCGACATGTTCACGCTGTCCGTGGCCATAGGCGTTTCGGCGGTGCCGGAAGGCCTGGCTGTGGTAGTAACGGCCATTCTGGCGCTGGGCATGCGTCGGATACTAAAGCGCCAGGCGCTGGTGAGGAAGCTTATGGCGGCCGAGACCCTGGGTTCCACCACGGTCATTTGCGTGGACAAAACCGGCACACTGACCGCCGGTGAAATGCGCGTGGTGCGCGTCATGACCCCGGACGAGGAACTGCATCCGGCCTCGGATACTTTCAAGGACGGTTCTTCGGCCATGGCGCTCCTTAGGGTGGGTACGCTGTCCAACCACGCCTACATCGAGAATCCGCACGACGGCCTGACTGAGCCTGTGGTGGTGGGATTGCCCACGGAGCAGGCCCTCGTACTGGCCGCACAGCAGGTTGGCATCGACATTGAATCATTGAGGCGCCAGCACCCGATGGTGGCCGAGGTGCCGTTCAATTCCGATAGGAAGTTCATGGTGTCATTGCATGAGTTCGGCCAAAAACAGCGACTGGCCTACCTCAAAGGCTCGCCGGAAGCCGTGCTGGCGGCATGTAATCACGTGCGCGTGTTCGGCAAGCACCGGGCGCTTTCAGGCCAGGACCGCCATAAGTTCATGCGCGAAGCCGAAGCGCGTTCTTCCGAGGGTTTGCGCATTCTGGCCCTGGCCGAACGCGAGCTTCCGGCTAAGGCGACCATCAAAGAAGCCGGCGGCGAACAGCCTGAGCAGTTCACCTTCCTCGGGTTCGTGGCGCTTCAAGACCCGCTCAGGGCCAAGGTGCGGGAGACGGTTCAGGCGGCCTGGCGAGCCGGCGTGCGCGTGGTCATGATAACGGGCGACCACAAGCTGACGGCCCAGGCCATAGCTAAGGAAGCAGGCCTGCCTTCGGGGCCGGACAACGTCATTGAGGGTAGCGAGCTCATGTCGTGGGACGACGCCAAGCTCAGGGAGGAGGTGGCGCGCGTATCGGTGTTCGCCCGCGCCGTACCCTCGGACAAGCTGCGCATAATTTCGGCCTGGCAGGCCAGGGGTGAGGTGGTGGCCATGACCGGCGACGGAGTGAACGACGCGCCGGCCCTGCGGGCGGCCGACATTGGCGTGGCCCTGGGTTCTGGCTCGGATGTGGCCAAGGAAGCTTCGGACATGGTGCTTTTGGACAACAACGTAAGCACCATTGTGGCGGCGGTGGAGGAGGGTCGCACCATTTACAGCAACATACGCAAGGTTGTGCTGTATCTGGTGTCGGACAGCTTCAGCGAGGTGTTGCTCATGGTGGGCGCGTTCCTGGCGGCGGTGGCGGTAGGGGAACCATTGGGACTGCCTGTGCTCGCCACGCAGATACTTTGGATAAATTTCATCACGGATTCTTTCCCGGCCATAGCCCTGGCCTCGGATCCGGCTAATCACTCAGTCATGGAACAGCCCCCGGTAAAGAGGAATGAGCCGGTGCTGGACGCTTCCCGCAAGCTTGTGGTGGGCGTGGTCAGCATTCTAAAGGGTTTCGGCGCCTTGGGTGTGTACCTGTTCCTTTTGGCCATAGGTTGCGAACTGCCGCACATTCGCACCGTGGTGTTCACGCTCATGGCGTTCACTTCATTGGGGTACGTGTTCAGCTGTAAGCATCTGCATCACTCCATTTTCCACCCCATGACCTGGAACAACAAATCGCTTTTGGTGGCCGTCGGATTCGCCGTCGCCCTTCAGATTGGCGTGGTGTACATGCCGTGGGGCAATGACATATTCCATACCGTGCCTTTGGCTGCGGTGGATTGGCTCCTGGTGCTGTCTTTCTGCTGTTTGGCGGTTTTCCTAATGGAGGGCCTGAAGTATTTTGCCTGGGGCAGGCGTTCGCACGCTTCATCCACTGCCGCCTAGGCCCGCAAGGCGCTATACTGTACTTCGCCCCCGTTACCTTTTCCGGCCCGGCTGCGTAGTATGAGTCAGTAAGGAGGGATGGAATTCGTTAACCATATGTTATGGCCGGCCCGCATGATCCCGGGCCTGCCCGAAGAAAGGATAAGTTATATGGACGGAACTTCAGTTCCCATACAGTCATCGGCCTGGCGCGAGCCCAGGGTCGTGTTGGCGCTCATTGGCATGGTGCTTTTGGCGGGCATCGTGACGGTTTCCATTCTGCGCGACCGCATCGTGAACTACCCCCAGTGGCAGGTGAACGTCACGGGCCAAGGCAAGGTTTCTTACCAGCCTGATACGGCCGAAGTCACCATCGGCGTGCAGGTGGACCGGGCGGCCTTCGCCGACCTGGCCCTGAAACAGCTCAATGACAAGATGCAGAAGATAGTAGAGGCGGTAAAGGCGGCGGGGATCCCGGCTGAGGACATTTCTACCCAGAACTACTCTTTGTCCCCGCAGTACGACTACCGCGACGGCGTGCAGGTATCAGCCGGCTACACCGCGAACCAGCAGGTGGTGGTCAAGGTGAAGGACCTGAAGGATTCGCAGGATAAGCTGTCCAAGGTCATTGGCGAATCGACCAAGGCCGGCGCCAACCAGGTGCTGGGCATTACGTTCAACGTTTCCAATCTGGAACAGCTCAAGCAGGAAGCCAGGCTCAAGGCCATTGCCGACGCCAAGTCCAAGGCAGGCAGCTTGGCCGACGCCGCGGGCGTGAAGCTCGGCAAGGTGGTGGGATGGTGGGAGAACCTAGTGCAGGCCCCCGGACAGCCCGGCCTGTACGGCTACGCCGATGGCAAGGGCGGCATGGGCGGCGGAGCCGCGGGCTCGCCTACGGTGCCGACCGGAACCCAGGAAGTTATTATTGAGGTGAACCTGAACTACAAGGTGGAGTAGCATGGGCAAGGGGAAGTACGTTGTTTTCGGAGTACTCACGCTAGCGCCTATGGCGCTAGCGTGGTACTTCATGCGTCCTAGCGAACTTCCTTCGCCGCAGGAATCGTTGGCCGAGCGCACCTTTATGGCTTTCCCGGTGTCTGTGAGTGCGGACAGCCTGGTGCTGGATGAGGCGGAGTGGCTTACGGATGAAGCGGCCACTGCGGCCATGCGCGAGGATGGCGTATGTCCGGACGGCGAACCGTGCGAGCCGCCGAACGGGTTCTACATACGCAACGCTTCACCCGAAGTCGCCCGTTACTCCATATCGCCAGCGATCGAGCTTACCATGCAAACCTGGAGCCATGACGAGCAGGGCGGCTACAACTGGAACCAGACAGTGCCATACGTGGAGTTTCTGGAACGCGCCAGCGAGTACCGCACCCTGCCTTTTTACGCCGTAGTCCGCGGGCAAGAGGTGGTGCGGCTTACGGAACAGTACGTGCCGTAGGATAGAGGGCGGTTCGCCTTGACCGCTGGAGCATTGCGCGCTACCATAGGCGTTACCTATGGAACGCTTTGCCACAGTTCGCGGCAATAATAATAACTGGCCATAAAGGACCGGGTATTGTTCCGTAGGCAGTTTCATACACCGGTCCCCATGCAAGGGCCGGCGTTTTGTTCCGGGGTAGTTGAGTTGGTACAACGCCACGCTGTTAACGTGGATACCGCTGGTTCGAGTCCAGCCCCCGGAGCCATTACAATTCGTTCTACGCGACCGGAACACGGTACCGAGAAACCCCCTGTTTATTAGGTCGCGACAAAAGCACCCCGCGGAAGCGGGGTGCTTTTGTTTTTCCAGTAAATTTCAATTTGACTCAGTTCTTAGTAGCTTAACCCAAAATGGGCTATATTGAGGGATTTTTGATATAATTAAATTATGAATTGGGAAAAGTTGTGGAATAGAAAGCACACTTTACAGCAGGATTATCTGGGGCGATTTTTGTGGTTTCTTTCCAATAAATACTATAGATTAAAGGATATCATTGCCGTTAGTTTACCGAACGGGAAATATGATTTTTATTGTCCCCAGGAGCAATGGAACCATCTAATGAAGGCTCTATCAGAAGAAGTGCTGCGACCAGGGTTTCTTACTAGAAACTTAAAGGAATTTGATAAGTTTAGATTGAATTTTAGAGATGCCGCCAAGGCGGTTGGGGACCAGAAGGAGCTTGCCAAGTTATCGAACCTAGAATTGCTCCGTAGGTACAACCATCTTAAGGATGCGTACCTAAGTTATACAATTTTCTTTTGGTATCCCTGGGCCATCAATGAACAGGTCGCACCGCAGTTTTATGAAACTTTAAAGAGGAAATTCGGTGATCAGGCTGAAGTGATATATCAGGCGGTGACAATTCCTACCAAGCTTATCCTAATGGAGCAGCAGAAGTTGGAGCTATTGGAGCATAAATACCATAGCAATTTGGTAGGGAAGATAGATAGCCATGTGAAAAAATATCAATGGTTGGCAGTTTACAGTTTACTTGATGGGCCTTACACAAAAAAGGACTTTATCGACATGGTATCCCGAGTACGAAATTCGAAGGTCACGATTAAACAAAGCAAAGAGAAGCTTTTAGAACGGCAACGGCAGTTTAGGGGGGCTTTGGTTAAGTTACGGCGCGAGCCAAAATTATTACGTATCGCCAAGATACTTAACGTGTACGCTTGGCTTCGTACCGAACGGGTAGATATCTGGCGTGAGATTTTGTTTTTATCACAGCCGTTTTACCACGAGCTCGCAAGACGCCTAGGTTGGAAACCCAATGAAACACCCCACCTGAGTTATCAGGAGGTTGTCGACTTTTTAAAGAGCGGCACGAAGCCACCCAAGGAAGCTCGTAGGGGTGGTGAGCTGACATACTTAAGGAACGGCAAGCTCAAAATCGTGCGTAACGCGAGGCAGATTAAGCGGATAGTTAATAAGGAGTTAGGGCAGAGCAAGTCTCGGCAAGGTTTTGTTAAGGGTGAGCCTGCTTTTATGGGGAAGGTTAAGGGGCGTGTCAGATTGGTATTTATGCCCGAAGAGTGTAATAAGCTACATAAGGGTGATATCTTGGTTTCGAATATGACTCATCCTGATTATTTTATGGGTATGGTCAGGGCGGGAGCTATCGTTACTGATGAGGGTGGCGTCAGTTGTCATGCGGCTATTGTGGCACGTGAACTTAAGAAGCCATGTGTTATTGGAACCAAATTAGCTACTTCTGTTTTCAGGGATGGAGATATGGTTGAGGTGGATGCAATTAGGGGTGTAGTAAAGAAAATTTAGATGATTTTAAACAAATCCAGCCCATCAGTGAGAATAGTGGCTCCGGAGCCATGAAAAAATCTCTGACTTTGCGTCAGGGATTTTTTCATTGTTCACTAGGGGAGCGAGCCAACGGCTTGGCTCGCGTGCTGACTCGAACGCCGGAGCGGTGCACGGCCAGCAGGCTGTGCCGCGAGGCGGTGGCCAACCCGAGGAGTGCGGCGGCACGACGAGAGGTGCGGCCGAGTCCAGCCCCCGGAGCCATTACAATTCGTTCTACGCGACCGGAACACGGTACCGAGAAACCCCCTGTTTATTAGGTCGCGACAAAAGCACCCCGCGGAAGCGGGGTGCTTTTGTTTTTCCAGTAAATTTCAATTTGACTCAGTTCTTAGTAGCTTAACCCAAAATGGGCTATATTGAGGGATTTTTGATATAATTAAATTATGAATTGGGAAAAGTTGTGGAATAGAAAGCACACTTTACAGCAGGATTATCTGGGGCGATTTTTGTGGTTTCTTTCCAATAAATACTATAGATTAAAGGATATCATTGCCGTTAGTTTACCGAACGGGAAATATGATTTTTATTGTCCCCAGGAGCAATGGAACCATCTAATGAAGGCTCTATCAGAAGAAGTGCTGCGACCAGGGTTTCTTACTAGAAACTTAAAGGAATTTGATAAGTTTAGATTGAATTTTAGAGATGCCGCCAAGGCGGTTGGGGACCAGAAGGAGCTTGCCAAGTTATCGAACCTAGAATTGCTCCGTAGGTACAACCATCTTAAGGATGCGTACCTAAGTTATACAATTTTCTTTTGGTATCCCTGGGCCATCAATGAACAGGTCGCACCGCAGTTTTATGAAACTTTAAAGAGGAAATTCGGTGATCAGGCTGAAGTGATATATCAGGCGGTGACAATTCCTACCAAGCTTATCCTAATGGAGCAGCAGAAGTTGGAGCTATTGGAGCATAAATACCATAGCAATTTGGTAGGGAAGATAGATAGCCATGTGAAAAAATATCAATGGTTGGCAGTTTACAGTTTACTTGATGGGCCTTACACAAAAAAGGACTTTATCGACATGGTATCCCGAGTACGAAATTCGAAGGTCACGATTAAACAAAGCAAAGAGAAGCTTTTAGAACGGCAACGGCAGTTTAGGGGGGCTTTGGTTAAGTTACGGCGCGAGCCAAAATTATTACGTATCGCCAAGATACTTAACGTGTACGCTTGGCTTCGTACCGAACGGGTAGATATCTGGCGTGAGATTTTGTTTTTATCACAGCCGTTTTACCACGAGCTCGCAAGACGCCTAGGTTGGAAACCCAATGAAACACCCCACCTGAGTTATCAGGAGGTTGTCGACTTTTTAAAGAGCGGCACGAAGCCACCCAAGGAAGCTCGTAGGGGTGGTGAGCTGACATACTTAAGGAACGGCAAGCTCAAAATCGTGCGTAACGCGAGGCAGATTAAGCGGATAGTTAATAAGGAGTTAGGGCAGAGCAAGTCTCGGCAAGGTTTTGTTAAGGGTGAGCCTGCTTTTATGGGGAAGGTTAAGGGGCGTGTCAGATTGGTATTTATGCCCGAAGAGTGTAATAAGCTACATAAGGGTGATATCTTGGTTTCGAATATGACTCATCCTGATTATTTTATGGGTATGGTCAGGGCGGGAGCTATCGTTACTGATGAGGGTGGCGTCAGTTGTCATGCGGCTATTGTGGCACGTGAACTTAAGAAGCCATGTGTTATTGGAACCAAATTAGCTACTTCTGTTTTCAGGGATGGAGATATGGTTGAGGTGGATGCAATTAGGGGTGTAGTAAAGAAAATTTAGATGATTTTAAACAAATCCAGCCCATCAGTGAGAATAGTGGCTCCGGAGCCATGAAAAAATCTCTGACTTTGCGTCAGGGATTTTTTCATTGTTCACTAGGGGAGCGAGCCAACGGCTTGGCTCGCGTGCTGACTCGAACGCCGGAGCGGTGCACGGCCAGCAGGCTGTGCCGCGAGGCGGTGGCCAACCCGAGGAGTGCGGCGGCACGACGAGAGGTGCGGCCGAGTCCAGCCCCCGGAGCCATAATAAAGACCATCAGCCGTCAGGTTGGTGGTTTTTGTATATTCTTGTGGGCGTTAGGACTTTTAAGTAAAATTTAATTATGGGAATTCGGCAAAAAAAGATAATAGTCGTTATCGGAATAGAGCTTTTTATCGCCCTGATTTTTATAGTGGGCGCAGACTGGGCTGGCGAGAATGTTCATGGGTTCTTTCATAACTACTTTGCCGATATTGCACTCCCTTTTGGTTTCTATTTTCTCCTTATCTTAAATGAAGATAGCTTCTTGTTTTTACGACCGTGGCACAATAAAGCACTTGCCGTATTCTTGCTTGTCTCGACATCTGAGATGCTGCAGTATTTTGGCATTTACGCCCTTGCAACCGTCTTTGACCCCATTGATTTTGTGATGTATGCAGGTGGGGTGCTTCTGGCGGCATTAGTAGATACAAAATTGATTTCAAAATACTATCCTGCGATGCATTTAACCAATAGGTTCTAACGTCGTCCGTGCCTCGAGCCATGACAATCCGTTCTACGCGACCAGGACACTGTACAAGGAAATTCACTGTTTATTGGATCGTCCAAATCAAAGGCGCGTAGATTTCCTTTAAAGGGGTAATCTAAGCCGTAGTGCGGAGTAAATTCAGTATACTTAGCGTATGTATAAGAAACTAATAATTCCTTCTTTTGTCCTCAACATACTTCTCGGTGCTTTTATGTTTGTGTTTGGTGGGGCCGACGACAGTCCTGGGGC
>CAZMHN010000002.1:23521-74451 GCA_964566145.1 uncultured Gammaproteobacteria bacterium | reverse complement strand
GGCACGTATTGATTGTTTTACCTCCCTTCTGTAAGAAGGTGGGTTATGAAGCGAAGGCCGCTCACGAATTCGAACGTCCAGACTTCCGCCCACTTTATCGGATTCCATGCGTGGCGGTACCATTTCCGCCAAACCTGGGTGATGTATACCCGCGATGACCCAAGAACGAACGGATTGTGTTTCTTAAGCCACAGCGTGGCCGTTGAAGGCACCTTGAGCTCTGGCATCTGGTCTTTGAGCTTCAAATAGAGCGCTTGGAGCTCCCGAACTTCAACCTGGCGCCAATCCACGACGCCTTGTCTGGTTCTGGCGACAAGCTCTTCAAGCCTCTCCTCCGCCCTGCTCTTGGGACGGCTCTGGAGCCATACCTCTTGAAGCTGAAGGTAGAGCTTTACCAGTTCCCGCAACCTGTGGCCAGCGAATCGCGCACGTCCGAGCCAGAACGGCAGGAACGCTTCCTGGGATAAACCAGGCCTGCGCTCGTTCCGGCGCCGCACTGTCCAGAATCCGCAGTTCATGGGATGCAGGCGCTCGATGCGCGAAGAGTACAGATACCACGCAAAGAAGGACAGCTGTTTCCAATACTGACGACGGTTTGCACGCCAGCCGCGCAGAACGTTCACCATGTGTTCGGTCGAATAGAACCACTCCCACACGTCCCGGTGCGTTGCCTGAAGCTCTTCCGCCGACATATTCCGTGGCATAACCGCTACGTGATTCGAGTCGTACATGTTGAAGTCTGGGTGCATCCAGCGCCTTTGCCTCCACCATGTTTGGTGGTCTTCCGAGCCAGGCAAAGGCGTAAGAACGTAGAACGAGGCTGAATCAAAGCCAATAGCCTTCAGTTGTCCAATGTCCTCACGTATACTGTCGGGCGTATCGAAATCCAAGCCGATGATGTAGCCGGCGTGGCACGTTATGCCCAACGAATGACAGTGCTCCACCAGATCCGCATACTCGGAAACATGGTTCTGGAGCTTGCCCTCCGCTCGCAGGTTTTTCTGGTTCATGGTCTCAAGACCGAAGAACCCCTGGTTGCATCCGGCTCTGGCCGCCAGCGAGAAAAAGTCGCCTCCTTTCATCTTCCTGGCGGCAAGGTCGGCCTGCATCATGAATGTGAACGGAATGTGCTCTGTCTCGCGCAACTTCGTAAGACCCTGGAAAAGCCCCCGCCAAGCTGGATTACGCGCCAGGTTGTCGTCTACAAAGAAACAATGGCGCACGCCAGTCTGACGATAGTTCCGGCGCACGAATTCAATAACGCGCTCGGGACTTCTGAAGCGCACGGTTTTACCCTGCACATTGATAATGGTGCAGAACTTGCAGTCAAACGGACATCCTCGCCCCGTATCAAGCGTACCGAAAGGCGAGGCGAATCCCTGCAAGTCCCCCTTCGTCAGGGTGGGTATGGGCAGGTTCGTGAGGTCTGGTGTGGGGTTCAGCAAGTCATACAGCGGCTTAGCTTCACCCTGGACAACGTCCGCCAAGATGTTCGGCAGCCTTTCTCCTTCGACTTCGCCCGCGACCAAGATGATGCCCTTCAATAGGGCTTCACGCAAATCACGGGTCAAGCCTACCATGGCCAGCATACCGCTCACGTGGAATCCGCCGATAAGCACGGGGATGCCATGCGACAGGAACCAAGCCGCAATGTCCTGCGCCCGCGGGAACTGATTGGTTTGCACGCCCACCAGCATGACAATGGATTTCACGCCCGGCCGCTTCGAGCTCTTGAGCACCTCTTTCACGGGGACCCGCTGAATCGCCTCATCGACAAGGCGAACGTTCACACTGACGCCAGCAAAGAACGGGTAGTTGATTATGTCGCGGGTCAAGGCGCCCATCTGCGTCAGGGTGTTGCTGCGTATTACTCCTACACGCGTTCTGATGGGGTATCCATCATCGGTGTAGTTCGTAGCGCGAATGAGCGTAACGTCGAGCTCTCTCACGCCACTGGCAAAGGCACTGACTGGATGTTCCATCAGCACGCCACCTCCTTCTTGGTTTATGTTAATGAACTATTATTCTGTTCTCGTACCGGAGGTATACCGCATCGAAAGGAAAAAGTCCAACACAAAAAGACCTGCCGCAAACCAGGCGGACTCGCGTGAATGAACTAAATATCCAGGTTCTTTACGGTCTTGGCGTGCGTGTGGATGAAGCGCTTCCTGGGCGCCACGTCGGCACCCATCAGCACGTCGAACATCTCATCGGCCTTGGCCGCGTCGTCAATGGTCACCTGCTTCATCATCCTGACCATGGGGTCCATGGTCGTCTCCCACAACTGTTGCGGATTCATCTCGCCCAAACCCTTGTACCGCTGAATGGAGAAACCACCGGTCGCCACCTGCTCAACTTCCAGTTCCGCCGATTCCGCGGCCGTCTCACCAGCCGCCTTTTTCCCCTTCGCAGGCTTATCTGTCTTCGCGGCCGGCTTAGCGCTCCCCCACTCCTTGCGTATCTTTTCCAGCTCGTCGTCGGAATACACATACCTAACATCCTTGCCTTTGGCCACGCGGTACAGCGGCGGCTGGGCAATGTACAAGTGTCCCGTTTCCACGATGGACCTGAAGTTGCGGTAGAAGAAAGTCAGAAGAAGCGTACGGATGTGCGCGCCGTCAACGTCAGCATCGGTCATGATGACTATGCGGTCATAGCGAAGATCCTCCAGCTTGAACAGCTCTCCGATGTTGGTGCCAAGCGCAATTATGAGCGATTTCAACTCGTTATTGGCAAGCATCTTGTCCAGCCGCGCACGCTCCACGTTCAATATCTTGCCCCGAAGAGGCAGGATGGCCTGGAATCTGCGATCGCGCCCCTGCTTGGCGCTGCCGCCGGCGCTATCGCCCTCCACAATGAACAACTCGCTCTCGCTCGGGTCCTTGCTCGAGCAGTCAGCCAGCTTGCCGGGGAGCGCAAAGCCTTCCAGTACGCCCTTTCTCAAAACGGTGTCGCGGGCGGCGCGCGCCGCCATGCGGGCGCGCGATGCCAGCAGGCATTTGCCTATGATGGCCTCGGCGTCCCTCGGGTTCTCCTCCAAGAAAGCAACCAGCGCATCGCCGACCACGGAATCCACGACCGGCCGCACTTCGGCGTTGCCGAGCTTGGCCTTGGTCTGGCCTTCGAACTGCGGATCCTTGAGCTTCACTGACACCACGGCAGTTAAACCCTCGCGCGCATCCTCGCCGGTCAGATTGCCGTCCTTTTCCTTGAGATAGCCTTTGGCGCGTGCGTAGTTGTTAAGACTCCTTGTAAGCGCCGTCTTAAAACCGATCAGATGCATGCCGCCCTCGATCGTGAATATGTTGTTGGCGAACGTCAGGGTTGTTTCGTTGTAATCTTCCACATACTGAACAGCCGCCTCAACCTGCAGTCCGTTCGCTTCCTTATGCACGTAGAACACGCGGTCATGCTTGGCTTCCGCAAAATGGTTCAGGTGCCGCACGAACGAGGCCACCCCGCCCTCAAAATGAAAAGTGTATGTCTTGTCCGCCCCTTTCACTCGCTCATCACGGACCTTTATGGTAACGCCCTTGGTGAGGTAGGCCTGTTGCCGCAAATGGTCCAACACGTACTTCCAATCGAATTCCATGACTGAGAATATCTCCGAGTCCGGTTCGAAGGAAATGGTGGTACCCGTACCTTTGGCGTTACCCACGGGCTTCACTTTGGCTTGCGGCTTGCCGCGCTTATACTCCTGCATCCACAGCTTGCCGTCGCGTTTCACCTCGGCCTTCATGTACGAGGACAAAGCGTTCACCACGGAAACGCCCACGCCGTGCAGACCGCCCGACACTTTGTAGCCCTCACCGCCGAACTTGCCCCCGGCATGGAGTTTGGTAAGAACTGTCTCGAGCGCTGACACCTTGGTCTGCTTGTGTATGTCCACCGGAATGCCGCGACCGTCGTCAGTCACGCTCACGCGCGATCCCGGCTCCAATACCACCGTAACGGTCTTCGCATATCCGGCCATCGCCTCATCTATGCAGTTATCCACCACTTCCCAAATGAGATGATGCAGACCTTCCTTGGCCGTGTTGCCAATGTACATGCCCGGGCGCTTCCGCACCGGCTCCAGACCTTCCAGAACGGTTATCTGTTCGGCGGTATAGCCTCCCTTGGCCTTCTTTTCCTTGTCTTTAGGCATAGAACACGAAAGAAAAACGTTAATGATTACGCGCGGACCTCTGCTCCGAATTCACTCCTGAGCAAATCGGTTATTTTGGCCATAACTTCATCCACTTCCTCCGACTTCAAGGTGCGTTCAGACGAACGGAATGTGATGTGGAAAGCCACACTGCCTTCTTTTTGGTACACATCAAACACCTCCACCGAGCAAACCAGCTCGGACGCCTTGCGTACTGACTTGTCCATATCCGCCCACGCCACGCCCGAAGGAACGACCACCGACACGTCCCGTGTAACGCTTGGATATTTAGGTAGCGGCCGGTACGCACGCGGCGCAGAGATTGAATCTCCTTCTAAATCGATTTCCGCAATTGCCCCGTCGTCCTG
Source organism: uncultured Gammaproteobacteria bacterium (assembly GCA_964566145.1). Taxonomy (GTDB): domain Bacteria; phylum Patescibacteriota; class Patescibacteriia; order Veblenbacterales; family UBA10138; genus CAZMHN01. Next base: position 69,936 of record CAZMHN010000002.1, on the reverse strand, counting down.
TGACATCACGTACTCGGCTTTGAGCTTCACGCCCAGTTCATACTCAAGCATCTCGATTGCACCCTTAACCATCCTAAGGCTCCCTCTGCTCGAATCGTATGAGGCAATAACCAAATGCCAAGGCTGAGCCGGGAGTTTATCCGATCCTTTGTTGGCCGCCGAGAACACTCCTTTGGTTGCGCCGAAAACACGGCCGAGTTCAAACATCCTCACGCTGCCGCTCCCTGCCCGGCGGGCGGAATCGAATTGCTCCCTGAATGAACTCACTATGTTCGGACGCAGGTAACGCTTGCTCTGATCCGCAGGGTTCTCCAGCTCAACTCTAGCGTCTTCCCCGGATCCCACGAACGAGTACGACAGTGTCTCCGTCAAGCCAGCACCCACCAACAAATCCCGAATTTTCCATCTGAGCTCCTGCGCTTCGTCGCGTTTTGGCGGTGTGATGTCGAACTTCGGCATGGCTAGTGGAATGTTGCCGTATCCGTAAATGCGCGCCACTTCCTCAATAAGATCCTCGGGAATGGTTACGTCCCTGGTGGCGCGCCAAGTCGGCGGGGTTACTCTGAACGCGTCCCCCTTGCCTTCCACATTGAAACCCAAGCTTCCAAGTATGGCTTTTACGCGTTCGGCTGGGATTTCAGTGCCCAAACGCCTCATAAGCCACGGCAAGTCCAAGGTTATAGATTTTGGCTCGATCGGCCTGGGGTACTCGTCCACAACATTGGAAAGGACTTTCATATCCGGAATGACCTCCTTGAAAAGCTCAACCGCTCTGCGCAGAGCCGTTTCGGCGAGTTCAGGGTCCAAAGCTTTCTCGAACCTCATGGAAGCCTCGGTTCGCATGCCCAAGGCGCTGGCTGTCTTGCGAATGCCGACCGCTTCGAAGTTGGCTGATTCGAGCACTATTTCCGTGGTGGCTTCCGTAACCTCGCTCGCGGCCCCGCCCATGACGCCGGCAATGGCCTGTGCGTGCTTCTTGTCCGCTATCACCAGCATGCCCGGCGCCATCTTCCTTTCTACGCCGTCCAACGTAGCCATGGTTTCGCCCTTCTTTGCCTCACGGATGACTATATCCGCGGACGCAAGTTTCTTTAGGTCAAACGCATGCAACGGCTGTCCGAGTTCGAGCATTACGTAGTTCGTAACGTCCACCACGTTGTTGATGGGGCGCACGCCCAGGTTCCGCAGTGCATCCTGCAACCAGGCCGGGCTCGGCGCCATGCGTATATTGCCCAGCACCACGCCAAGGTACCTGAAGCATTTCTCCGGCGCTTGTACGGCCACGGAAAGACTGCTCTTGCCCTCCGGCTTCACGACCGGCGGTTCATGGTATGTAAATGGAACGTGCCACACCGCGGCCAGCTCGCGTGCGAGCCCCAAGTGCCCCCACAGGTCGGGGCGGTGAGTAATGGACTTGTTGTCTACTTCCAAAATCACGTCGTTCATGCCCAGCGCCTCGGCCAGAGGAGTACCCGGCTTGGCCGCGACGTGCGACAGGTCCATGATGCCGTGTTCGACCGCCTTGTCGTCCGGCAGATCCAATTCCTCGGCTGAGCAAATCATACCCTTGGACTCCACGCCGCGTATCTTGGCCGCTTGCAGTTCCGTCCACTTGTCCTCGCCATGCCACTTCACAAGCGCGCCGATGCGGGCGAAAGCGACCTTCATCCCCTGCTTCAAGTTCACCCCGCCGCACACCACGTCGAACGTTTCCTTGCCAGCGTCGACCGCGGCCAGCTTCAGCTTGTCAGCGTTCGGATGCGGCTTCACATCCAAAACTGTACCCAGTACCACATTCGCGAGCCGCTCCTTGAGGTCCACGTACCCGTCTATCTCGACCGTGGACATGGTGAACGTTTCGGCCAACTCCCGCGCCGCCGCGTCCTTGGGCGGAACTACGAACTTTTTCAAAATGTCGTAAGAAACTTTCATACCTAGAACTGCTCCAAAAACCTCATGTCGCCGCCAAGCAACAGGCGGATGTCGTCTATCTTGTACCGCATCATGACCAGCCTGGAAAGCCCCAAACCAAAAGCAAAGCCGCTGTATTCCTTGGGATCCACCCCGCCGTATTCCAATACCTTGGGGTGTACCAGGCCGCAGGGCAAAAGCTCAACCCAGCCATTCTGTTTGCACACGCCGCAGCCTTTCCCGCCGCACACCAGACACTTGATGTCGAGCTCGAATCCCGGCTCGACGAACGGGAAGTACCCGGGCCTGAGCCTGACCTCAACCTCGCGGCGGAATATGCCGGAAAGCAGGGCCTTCATAGTGGCTATGAGATGGGAAATGGAAATGTCCTTGTCCACCACCAAGCCTTCCATTTGCCAGAACGTGGTTTCGTGCGAAGCGTCGGTCGCTTCGTAGCGGAATACGCGTCCGGGCACCACGGCGCGAATGGGCGCTCCGTACTCCTTCAGGGCGCGTACCTGCATGGCCGAGGTGTGTGTGCGCAAAAGCCAACGATTGTCCGGAGTGCCGCCTTTCAAATAGAACGTGTCCTGGGTATCGCGCGCCGGGTGCCACGCAGGTATATTTAGTGATTCAAAGTTGTAGAATTCGCTTTCCAGTTCCGGCCCGTCCAGCACCATGAAGCCCATGGACCTGAACAGTTCCTCCAGCTCGCGCTGAACGATTGATACCGGGTGAAGGTGTCCACGCGCCGGACGAATGCCCGGAAGCGTAACGTCGAACGACGCCGCACTCGTATCAGCCAGCTTTCGTTTTACGTCATGGAATGCCTGTTCAACTTCGTCCTTCACCTGGTTGGCCAACTTGCCGAACGCAGGACGCTCGGCTTCGGCCACCTCGGCCACAGCTTTCATGAGCCGCGCCAGCTCGCCCTTCCTGCCCAAATACTTCACACGCAGTTCTTCGAGCTGCGAGGAATTGGCCATTTCCACAAGCTCCTTACGCACAGCAACGCCCAGCTTCTTCAGTTCTGATTCAAGCGACGATCTCATACCTCAGGCGGCATGCGCCGCGACGTCAAAAGGAACAGCTCCAGAAGCGTGATGCCGACTACCAGGAGCACCAGGTTCCACCAGGTTAGAAGCTCCTGCGACTGCAGAAACAGCGCGCCGGTCACGAGCACCCCAAGAAGCACTCCTTGTCGGAACGAGATGGTGACATGCCGGAAAAGCAGGTCGTCGCGATGTTTTACGTAGCGCCAGACAAAGCCTAACAAGGTAAGTGTGCCGGCAAGACCTAAGAACAGCGACAGGTAAAAGAATACGAACCCGAGGGTTCCGGCAGTGTCCGGGTTAAGATACAGCACAACCAATGCAAAAACGCCCCACGCCACCAGCGTGCCAAAGCCTATCCAAGTAAGGTACTGCCTAAGGGTCATTTTGCGCTTACCTAAAAGGAAAACTACGGCTTCTTAGCCGCTTATATTTTAGCAGTTTTCAGGCCTTTCCACAAGACCTGAAATGACCCTTGCTCACGGTTTTTTCATGGCTAACTTTAGCCAAAAATCCGCATTGTGTACTCCTGTTTCCCAAGCCTTGTCTTGAGCTTACCCCGAATATCGTTCTCGCGCATCCTAAGTTCGCTTGCCAAGGCCCCGGAACCAGCCAGTACCTCCAGGGTATCTTCACGCAGGGCGACCTTCCTAAGCTCACGCGCGGCCCGCTCGCCCATGAGCTCTTTGACCGCCTCACGGAATGCTTCTGTTACCTGCGCCGCCTCCACAGCCCTGCCTATGCCCTGTTGCCCCAGGCGCCTCCGAAGCACATCTTTTAGGTCGTGAAACATATTTAGGTAAGCCCTAGTTTCCTGTACCGGCACTCATGCTTAGGCGCAGACTCATCAGCTTCGACGAACGAATCGTTTTGCACCGTATGGACGATATCCTGGATGACGGCTTCGTACTCCTGCTTCAATTCTTTCTCCTGCTCCCTGGTCGCAGTGAAATCGGGAGAGAAGCTGTTCGGCTTCAGGTACCAGTACTTGGCGCTCGACACCTTTTCCCGGAAAAACTCCTCGGCCGCCATCTGATATATGGTAAGCTGATCGCGGTCTACCTTTTCCAGGCCTCTGGCAGGTTCTTCACCTGTCTTGTAGTCAATAATGGCCACGCCTTGGCCCGTGTCGTCCATGCGATCCACCTTGCCTACGAATTTGTACGGTCCCAGGGCTATCTTGAAGAACTGCTCCAAGTATTTCACTTTGGGCGGCTCGGCCGACACTACCTCATAGAAGTTCTTAAGCTGTTCCGGGCCCCGCTTATCGCGGTACTCCTGCTTCTGTTGTTTATTCTCATACCACTCGTCCACCCACGCCTCTTCGTAGAACTTCTTAAGCTCCTCGAACGAAGGGGTTTTGGCCGCTCCCCCTTTGCCGCCGAACAAGTCTGCCTGAAGAGCGCCCGAACGCTGTTGCCACAGTTTCAGAAAAAGTTCGAACGTCTTGTGCATGGTATTCCCGAACGACAGCTGAGCGGCGCCGGGCTGGGGCAGCTTCAATAGGTGGCGGTACTTGTACTCCAAAGGACACTTCTTGAACGAAGAAATGGAGCTGAAGGAAAAGCTTTCAGGTACGGCAAAACGCGACGGAGCTTGTCTGGCGGCGGACTGCGGCGGGGCTAGTTTGGCGGATTTAGCGTTCGCCTCTTCCTCGCTCACCAGCCCCAGCTCCAGCAGGAACCGGGACGGCCGCTTCGTGGTCTTGCCGAAGTAGTCCGAGGCGCGGGTGAGGAATAATCCGTCGCGTGCGCGCGTCAGACCGACGTAGAACAGCCGGCGCTCTTCCTGCAGGTGCACGTCCCCTTCCGGCAGTATCTCCTTCACAAGCTCCGCAGGTAGCTCAATGGGCTCTCTGCGTTCGACCGAAGGGAAACGCCTGTCCACAAGCTGAACCAGGAACACGTACCGCCACTCCAAACCCTTGGCCGAGTGGACCGTAATTACCTTCACTGTTTCAGGGCCTTCCTCGGCGTCGGTCGGGAGCTCCCCCTCCTCGCCCGACTCCTGCTCCAGCGACAGGTAGTGCAGGAATCCGGCCAAAGAACTGTCTTCCGTATCGGCCTCGTAACGCACGATGCGGTGGTAAAAGGCGGTGAGGAGCTGCGCTTCGCGCGCGGCCGCCGGGTGCTGTAGCCGCTCGTTCATGCCTAAGTCGTTCACCGCGGTCACGTACACTTCGGCCGCACTGTGTTCACGCACATATGCCGTGTGTTTGGCTATAAGCTCAAGCAGTTTGGTTACCGCTTTTATCCCATCCTCAGAAAGCCCCAGGGCGCTGGCTGTTTTAGCGGCCTCATACAAAGACATAGTGTATTTCTTCGCGTGGTACGCCAGCTTTGACATATCCTCATGCGGCAGAGAAAACGGTTCGCTCATGAGCACGCGGTACAGAGCTTCTGACTCGTGATAGTTGTCCAACAGCTTGAGATAGCTCGTAACAAACACGACTATGCCCTCACTGTAGAGCCCGCGGTTCGCCACGTAGGTGTACGGCAGCTGTGCGCGCCGCAGGGCCTGTATGAACAGCTGTGCCTGCGCATTGGCCCGCACCAGAATGGCGAACTCGTTCCATGCCGCCTTGGTCCTCTTTTGCAGTTCCACGATTTTCGCTACCACCCCTTCGGCTTCGTCCTGGCCCGTGGCGAACGGGAGGTAGGCGACCTCGCCCTGGCCTTTCCGCTCCGCTACCAGCTTCTTTGACAAGCTCTTGCCTTTCTTGGCCAATTTCACCTCCAGACGGTACGGATTGTTCAGTTGTATGAATTCATACGCCGTATCCAGTATGTTCTGATAGCTTCGGTAGTTCCGGGTCAGGAACACTTCCTTGGCTTCCGGGTAATCCTGTTTGAATTCTAAGATGTTCGAAATGGAAGCGCCGCGGAATTTGTAGACGGATTGGTCGTCATCCCCCACAACCGTTATGTTGTTCGATGATCTGGCCAAAAGTTTCAGAAGCTCGTACTGCGCATAGTTCGTGTCCTGGAACTCGTCCACCAGGATGTACTTGAACTTCTTTTGGTAGTACGAAAGCACCTTTGGCCTCGTGCGGAACAGTTTCAGCGTGTAGTTGATGAGGTCGCCGAAATCCAACACACCCTGCTCGTGCAAGAGCTCCTGATACGTTTTGTATGCTTCAGCTACCTCGCTGAGCCTTTGGCTTTCCTGTTCGTCGGCCGATGCCCCCTCGTCAGCTTTCGTCTTTTTCTTGCGCTTGCCTTTTTTTAGGTACTCGGTCGCGCCGGTATCCAGGCGCTTGTTGTCAGACAGCCTGAGGTAATCTTCCGGGAACGCCTCTTCGTCCTTGGCGCGCGAAAAATGCTGGATGAGGGCATGGATGAACCGCGTCGGGTTGCCAAGCGGCCTGTAGTAATCAAGCTTGAACCTGTCCAGGTTACGGCGCACGAGCATCCACTGCTCGGCTTGGGTCAAAAGCCTGAAATTATTGGGTACGCCTATCTCCAGGCCCCAATCCTGCAGTACGCGCTCGCCAAAGGCGTGGAATGTGGACACCCACACGTTCACGTAACCCATGGGGAGGAGCCTGTCCACCCGCTCCTCCATCTCAAGAGCGGCCTTGTCCGTGAACGTAAGGGCCAGTATCTCCTCCGGTTGTGCCAGGCCTTCCTGGATGAGCCAGGCGACGCGGCGCGTGATGGCCGTGGTCTTGCCGGTTCCCGCGCCGGCCACGATCAAGAGCGGGCCGCCCCCGTGGGTCACCGCCGCCTGCTGTTCGCCGTTCAGATCCTTCAACAGGTCTACCCCTGCCTTGGCCGCCATATGAGCCAAGTGTAGCACGCCCTTCCGACTGACAACAAAAGCGGGGCCAAATTACTTGACCCCGCCACAAAACTGCCGCGCGTTTACTTAGGTGTCGCTGTGAAACCAGAGCCTACAACTCGGCCGCCTGACCGCTGAACTATATCCTGAAACTCCTGTTCCAGCGCTTCCCTGGACAAGCCGCCTGGGCGGCCGTCGCCTACCGCCACCAGGTAGAACGGAGATTCCTCAGTCAGTCTGTCGCCGAATCCATGCTCGCCCAGTGCAATGGAAACTGCAATGTCAGCTTCCTGCTTGGCGTAGGGCGCCTCCATGAATTTGCGACTGATGACAAAACCTGACGGTAGATCCTTCACCTGAGACGGATCAAATTGCCCCGTGCCGTCGAAATACGCCACGCGGGCTATATGTAGTTCGGCTGGACGAGCCATGGATTCAGAGCCGATATGACCGACGTACGGCACTCCCGCATCATCGGCCAACTCCTTGGCCCAGACAATGCCGTATTCATCAGCCTTGCTTGGATCCAGTCCCTCCCTGCGGGCGAAAAGGGCCGCGGCGCCGCACCCAGCATGACTAGAGATGCCGGTAACGCCGGCTCGGCGTACGAGCTCGGTAGCAGCACGCTTATCCAGAATGCCTGAACCAGCCATGTGTATGCCGCCTGGGGTGCCCTCATCCATGCAACGCAGGCTGTGATCCTTAAGTTCGAACGCCTCGTCCAGCTTCAGGCTGGCGAAATATTCATCCGGACCCATCTCCCGCATGCGCGTAAGCATCGGTTCTTGGTCGCGCCAAAGTCGCTCAGCTTCACTGTTATGTGTATGTTCCATATGTTCACTCATGGTTATGTGTGTTTAGGTGTTTGTGTATAAAAAATAATCCAAACATCAAAAGCCTGACTTATTCCACCCGTATGCCTGGGCGTTGTCGGTCGCGGTGCTTCCGTGCCACGTGCAGACGGGCTAGCTCCTTTTCGAGCTTGGCGGCCAGCGCGGCGTAATCCGTGCTTTCCGCCGTACGTTGCTGTTGCATGAGCTCGTGGGCCCTGGCCCGGGCCTCATCGGCCCGCTTCTCGTCCAGCTCCTCGGCGCGCTCCGCCGTATCTGCCAGCACCACCACCCTGCCCTCGCCTACCTCGATGAAACCGCCGGAAACCGCCATGGACACCTCTTCCCCGCCCACCTTCACCCAAAGCTCGCCCGGGATCAGGGTGGCCACGAGGGGCAAGTGGTCCGGCAGCACCGTAATCTGCCCCATGGTCGTAGGCAGGGTCACCTGTTCGGCCGCGGGCGCCTCGAACACGATGCGCTCAGGTGTGGCTATTTGGAAGTAGATGTTCTTAGGCATGGAACAAAACTAGGCCGTTACCTCGTCGATGGAACCTTTCATGTGGAAGGACTGCTCAGGCTTGTCGTCGTGCTTGCCTTCCAGAATCTCCCTGAAACCGCGTACCGTTTCGGCCAAAGGCACGTACTTGCCCGGGAGCCCAGTGAAGGTCTCGGCCACGAAGAAGGGCTGGCTCAAGAAGCGCTGCATCTTGCGGGCGCGCGCCACCGTGAGCTTGTCTTCCTCTGACAGCTCATCCATGCCCAGAATGGCTATGATGTCCTGCAAATCCTTGTAGCGCTGGAGTACGCGCTGAACCTCGCGGGTCGTGCGGTAGTGCTCTTCGCCGATTATCTTTGGGTCAAGAATGGTGGAGGTGGAATCCAACGGGTCCACTGCCGGGTAAATGCCTATTTCGGTCAAAGCACGATTCAGCACCACGGTGGAATCAAGGTGGGAAAAGGTGGTGGCCGGGGCCGGGTCGGTCAGGTCGTCGGCCGGCACGTACACCGCTTGCACGGACGTAATGGAGCCTTCTTTGGTCGACGTAATGCGCTCCTGCAATTCGCCCATATCCGTGGCCAAGGTCGGCTGGTAGCCCACGGCCGACGGAATGCGTCCTAAGAGCGCCGACACCTCGCTACCCGCCTGCGTGAAACGGAAGATGTTGTCTATGAACAGGAGCACATCCTGCTTCTCCGCGTCGCGGAAGTGCTCGGCCATGGCCAGACCGGTCAAGGCCACGCGAGCGCGCACTCCGGGCGGTTCGTTCATTTGTCCGAAGACTAAAGACGTCTTGGGCAACACGCCCGAGCCTTTCATTTCGTGGTACAGGTCGTTGCCCTCGCGCGAACGTTCGCCGACGCCGGCGAACACCGAGAACCCGCCGTGCTCCGAAGCGATGTTACGGATGAGCTCCTGAATGACCACGGTCTTGCCCACGCCCGCGCCGCCGAACAAGCCGACCTTGCCGCCTTTCACGAACGGACAGATGAGGTCTATGACCTTAATGCCGGTCTCGAACACCTCGGCTTTCACGGATTGGTCGGTGAACTTCGGGCTCGCGCGGTGGATGGGCTGCCGCTGCTTGGCCTTCACAGGCTCGCCTTCGTCCAGCGGATTCCCCAGCACGTCGACCATGCGCCCCAACGTCTCTCTGCCTACGGGCACGGTAATGACACTGCCGGTGTCCTTCACCTCCTGGCCTCGCCTCAGGCCGTCACTGGGGCCCATGGCCACAGTGCGCACGCTGCCGGACCCCAGGTGTTGCTGCACCTCAAGAACCAGCGATTCGCCGCCATCGAGCTTGGTTTCCAAAGCCTGGTAAATGGGCGGGAGATCTTTCTCAAAGGCCACGTCGACCACGGGACCGATGACTTGGGTGATTTTTCCTGTAGACATAGAAAATCGTACTATCGTTGATTAAGCTTCCACGGCCACGCGGCCGCCAGTGATATCGGCAAGTTCGGTGGTGATGCTCGCCTGCCTGGCCTGGTTATAGGTAAGGGTTAGGGAATCTATCATGTCTTTGGCCGCTTCGGTAGCGTTCCTCATGGCCATCATGCGGGCGGAGTGCTCGGCCGCGTCCGACTCCAGCAAGGCCTGGTACAGCTGCATTTCGATGAGGCGCGGCAACAGGGATTCCAGTACTTCATCAGGCGAAGGCTCGAACAAATACTCGCTGTTGTAGCGGTGGCCTTCGGCCGCCAAATCGCGCTGGAACGCGCCCGGAAGCCTGGCCTCGCCCAGATACGGGTCAGGCTCCGCCACCAAAGGCAGAAGCTGTTTGATGCGCGGCTTTTGGGTGATGGGTGAAATGAAATCGGTATAGGCGATGACGATGCGGTCGTACTTGCCTGAAAGGTAGTCGTCCATGGCCAGCCTGGCCACGGGCGTCACCTCTTCCAGGCGGGTGGTGACGTCGGCTTTCGTGAATTCGGCCACGATGGCCTCTCCCAGACGGAACATGAGGTCGCGGCCGCGGCGGCCGACAGCCATGAGGTCAGCCTCCAGCTCGACTTCCACGTCGCGGTGGTGCTTCAAATACGCTTTCACGCGGTTCACCAGCTGGTGGTTGAACCCGCCGCACAAGCCGCGGTTCGAGCTGACCAGGATGAGCCCCACGCGTTTCACGCTTTCCCGTTTTGCAAGCAAGGGGTGCTGCGAAGCGTCCGTGCGTTTGGCCAACTCCTGCAACAACTGCCAAGCCAAGTCGCCGTAGGCGCGCGTCGCCAGCACGTTCTGCACCGCTTTTCTCATCTTGGCGGCCGACACCAGCTCCATCGCTTTGGTTATCTGGTGGGTGTTCTTGATGGACCGTATGCGGCGCTTGATCTCTCGTGTGGCCTGAGGCATAAGATGCGTGACCTAGAAGATGGTCTCGTGAGGGGCGTAATGAACCTGCACGGCTAAACTGCCATTGCCTTAAAATCACTGATGGCCTGCTTCAGCGTTTCCTCTATCTCCGGCGTAAGCTCGCGCTTCTCCCCTATCTGATTCAGCACAGCCTGCTTGTCCATGAACGCATGGAACTTCTTTTCCCACGCCTGCACTTCCGCCACCGCCACCTCATCCAGGTAGCCGTTCGTCACTGCGTACAGGATGGCTATCTGGTGCGCCACGCTCATGGGCTCGTACTGTCCCTGTTTGAGCACTTCCGTGGTGCGTCGGCCGCGCTCGATGCGCTGTTTGGTCGCCTCGTCCAGGTCGCTGCCGAACTGGGCGAACGCGGCCAGCTCGCGGTATTGGGCCATGTCGAGCCTGAGCTTGCCTGCCACCTTTTTCATGGCTTTCACCTGGGCGGCGGAACCAACGCGCGACACCGAGATGCCCACGTTCAAGGCCGGCCGAATGCCCTGGTAGAACAAATCGCTCTCTAGGTATATCTGCCCGTCGGTAATGGAAATGACGTTAGTCGGTATGTAGGCCGATACGTCGCCGGCCTGCGTTTCAATGATGGGAAGCGCGGTCAAGCTGCCCCCGCCGTAATCCTTGTTCAGCTTGGCGGCCCGTTCCAGCAAACGGGAGTGGAGGTAGAAAATGTCGCCGGGGTAGGCCTCGCGTCCGGGCGGCCGCCTCAAGAGGAGCGACACGGCGCGATACGCTACGGCGTGCTTACTTAGGTCGTCGTACACCAGAAGAACGTCTTGGCCCTTGTCCATGAAGTATTCGCCCATAGCGCATCCGGCGTACGGAGCCAGGAACGACATGGCGGCCGGATCCGAAGCGCCTGCCAGCACGACCGTGGTGTAGGCCATGGCTCCGGCCTCCTCGAGTTTGGCTACGATGCGCGCCACCTTGGATTCCTTCTGCCCGATGCCTACGTAGATGCAGGTCACGTTCTGCCCCTTCTGGTTTATGATGGTGTCGACGGCCACGGCGGTTTTGCCGGTCTGCCGGTCGCCTATGATGAGCTCGCGCTGGCCGCGGCCAATGGGTATCATGCTGTCGATGGCCTTGACCCCGGTCTGCAAAGGCTGGGTCACGGATTGCCTGGTGATGACCCGGGGCGCAATGCGCTCCACGGGGTACTCGGCGTCGGCCTTGACCGGGCCCTTGCCGTCCACCGGTTCGCCCAGCGCGTTCACCACGCGTCCGATGACACCCTTGCCCACCGGCACGGAGAGTATCTTGCCGGTCGACTTCACGGTGTCGCCTTCCTTCACCTCATGGTACTCGCCCAGAATCATGACGCCGACCTGCGATTCCTCCAGGTTCAGAGCCACGCCCTTGACGCCGTGCGGGAATTCAAGCATTTCGGCGGACAAACAGTCCCTGAGGCCGGAGACCTTGGCTATGCCGTCTCCCACCTCGACTACGGTGCCGACGCGCTCTTCGGTTATCTTGGCTTCGAACCCCTTAAGTTCCTGCTCAAGCGTTCGTACCAACGGATTGGCTGATGGTGCTGCCATATGTTTCCAAAAATGAATGCTAGTCAATGAAAGTTTAGGAATGTACCTCTCCGGCCAGGGCGCGCTCCAGTGCGTCGAGCCTGCCCTTCAGGCTCCCGTCGTACCGACGGTCGTCCATCTCAATGACCGCGCCGGAAAGCAGGTGGGGTTTCACCGCATACTCGATTTCAACCGCCTTACCCAAGCTCTTAGCTAGGCCGCGCTCGATGAGGCGCTTCATGTCCGGACCTGGCTCTCGGGCAGTCTGCACAAAAACCTTTGTTCCCCCGGAACGCACCAGCTGCAGCTCACCAGCTTCAAGCATGATGCGCTTGCGCCAGGCGAACTTCCGCTCACGGGCCACGAGTTCCCAGAACCGGCGCGCCAACTCGGGCAACTGCCGGGCGTGCACCTGTTCTGCCAGCACCAGGTAAGCTTCTGCGTAATGTCGCGGGGTCAGTCTCATACTACCCTCTTCGTTTGGCAAGCTCGGCAACGACCTCGGTCACGAGTTCCTTGTCTATGTCGCCCGGCTTCAGCTTCCCAATCACGCGGGTTACGGCCAGGGTCACGAGCTTGGCCGCTTCTCTCCGCACGTCGGTCAGGACCGCTTCGCGCTCCGACTCCATCTGCCTGCGGGCCTCCCGTACGGCCTCGGCCGCCTCTTCTTTCACCTTCTCCAGTATCTCCTGGCGCCGGCCGCCGGCTTCTTTCATGGCCTCGTCCACTATCTCCTGGGCGCGGCGCTTGGCTTCCAGTTCCGCTTCGGCCTTCCTGTTTTGGATTGCCCTGAGCTCTTCCTCTATGCGCTGAGCCTCCTGCAGGGAGCGGTCGATGCGCTCCTTGCGGTCAGCCAGGTGCTTCACGAGCGGACGGTACAGGAAGCGATACAGCACGCCTAAAACGATGAGGAAATTCACTATCTGCGCCAGCAGAAGTTTCCAGTCGATGCCTAGTTTGGTGATGAGTTCCATACGCTCAAGTGGTTTATTGCCTAGTGTTCACGTTAGGGCGGCCGTGCTTTGGGCACGTTCCGCCGTGATGCGAACGCTAAGTTCTAGACGAACTTTATGATGAGCGCCATAACCAGCGCGTAGATGGCGATAGCCTCACAGAAGGCTGTTGCCAGTATCATGGCCGTCTGCACTTTGGCCGCAGCCTCGGGGTTGCGTCCGATGGATTCCATGGCCTTGGCGGCCAGGCGTCCAATGGCCATGGCCGGAAAAATTCCGCCGATGGCGATAGTGGCGCCGGCAGCCATGCCCTTCAGCACGTCAGGGGTGAACCCGCTGGCGGTCTGGGCAAGCTCCATGGCTTCTTGTTCGAGTGCCATACTCTTTAGACCTTTCAAGCGTTCGTTGCGCTACGGCGAATGATTTTTTATGTAACGCCGTCGTCCCGTACGCTTAAGCTAGTGATTAGCGTCTCGCCCGGACGATTCCGGGGGAAACGCCACGCACTAGTGCTCCGCGTGTTCAACCGTCGCTATGGTAAGGAACACCAAAGTGAGGAGCGAGAACACCAGTGCCTGCACAAACCCGACGAATACCTCCAGGAACAGGAACGGCAGAGGCGCCAGGAACGGAACCAGCGCGGATACGACTATGAGGAGCACTTCGCCGGCGAAGATGTTGCCGAAGAGACGGAAGGAGAAGGAAACCACTTTGGCCACCTCGGAAATGAGCTCCAGGATGCCTACGAAAAACATGATGACCTTCTGAAACGAGAAGTGCTTGATGAGCCCCATGACGTCCACATACTTACTGGTGTGCTTCACAAACCCCAGCGTGATGATGCCGAACAGCTGCGTGCCCAGAACCGAGATTAGGGCGATGGCCAGGGTGCCGTTGAGGTCGGCTGAAGCGGACCTGAGGAACGGCACGAGCACCTGGTGCCCGTTGTGCGTTTCATACAGGCCGATGGTGCCCACGCCGGGCAGGAGCCCGAACCAGTTCGAGAACAGAACAAAAAAGAAGATGGTAGCCGTCAAAGGCAGGAACCGTTCCGCTTTGGCGCGGTCGCCGACCACCGATTCTACGAATGAGAGCGCGCCTTCGATGACGGTCTCGGTCAGATTCTGCAGTCCTTGGGGCACCGCCGCCAGCTTACGCCGCGACAACACCAGCGCCAGGGTGCACAAAAAAGCCATCACCAGCACGGCCACGAGCAGTGAATTGGTGACGGCGAACGAGCCTAGATGGAAAATTGGTTCTGCTGCCAGGGAAATGTTCATACCGTATGGTCAGTTTCGTTCTTTGCCTCGCCAGCCTGTCCGGCCTGTGAGGACGGGGCCCGCGCCGAGTCGTCGACTATCAATTTAGTCTTACGGTACACGAGCCACGTGGAAGCTACGATGGACAAAAGCACCCCGGCCAGAAGGAACCAGGGGGAGGAATTGAGCGTCTTGTCCAACAGCCGTCCGACCAGCGCCAGAATGACCAGCGGTATAGCTATGGTGTATCCAAGCTCCCAAGCCAGGCCTAAGGCCCGGAACAATGATCGATTCGAATTAGCGTCTTGCTTGGGATTATCCATAACCATAGTTCACAATCGAGGGACAAGTATACCCTGCCTGAGGCCCCGCGTCAACGCATAAAAACCTTTTTGGCTTAACTTAGCCAAAAAACTCCTACTCATCCTAAAACCCCCAAAAATCCCCTTGTTCACTCACGGTCTTTCGGTTTCTCCAGTTGCAGGGGTTCTATGCCTGCGGCCGAGCCGGATATCTTCATGACGTCCTTGTCCACCTTCCTGAGCTCGTCATACGCCGTGTTATACGCGTTCACCGACGTACCCAGGTGGTTGCCGAGCTTCTTCATGTAATCCTCATAACTGGAAAGGTGCTTGCCCAGAAGCTCCACGTTCTTGCGTATCTCCTTGGCCGATTCTTCTATCATCATGGCGCGCAAACCCTGGAGCACCGTTTGCAGATACGCCAGGAAAGACGTTGGCGATACGATGATGACCTTGTACTTGCCCGCCGCGCGCTGGACCAGGTTCTCTGTGTTCTCGGTCACCGCCCCTATCTTGTTTATGAGCAGGTCGTAGTAAATGGCCTCGTGCGGGATGAACATGAACGCAAAATCCAGCGTGCCCTTCTCAGGCCGGATGTACTTGGCTGTTTCCTGTATGCGGAGCTTGAGGTCGTTGACGAAAGCTTTTTCGTACCGATCCCTCTCTTCGTCAGTATGCGCTTCCACCAGGCGGTTGTAGTTCTCCAGGCTGAACTTTGAGTCCACTGGGATGAGCTTGTCCTTCACTTTGATGACTGCGTCGGCAATGAGCTTTTGTCCGGTCGATTCGTCCGTGCCCAAATCGAACTGCATTTCGTAGTGGTCTGGCGGCAGTATGTTCTTCAGAAGTGTTTCCAGATAGTACTCACCCAGGATGCCGCGCTGCTTCGGGTTCTTCAGGATGTCCTGCAGACTCTGAAGCTGGTCCGCGAAATTCACCACCTGGCGGTTGGTCTCGTCCAGCTTGGTCAGGCGCTCGGTCACGTCGCGGATTATCCTGGCCGACTCGCCGAACTGGGTTTGCAGAATGCGCGTGGATTCGCCCAGCTTGGTATCCAGCGTGCGCGTCAGCTCGTTCAGCTGGTTCTGGAGCAGCAACATGGACTGGTTGTCCTGTTTCGGCTCGCCGGCCCGCGTGCGCAAAAACCACAGCATGGCGGCAAAACCAGCCACCACGACCGCCAGTAAAACTATGAATTCAGTTCCCATACGGCTATAAGTGTAGCACTTCCCTAGGAGATGCCGAACAGCGCCCGTGCGTTCTGCGTGGTCTTTTGTTCCACCTCGACGTACCCTATTCCCCTCAATTCCGCCACCTTCTTCGCCACCTCCGTGACGTACGCCGGCTCGTTGCGCTTGCCGCGATGCGGCACCGGCGCCAGGAACGGCGCATCGGTTTCCACCATCATGCGCGCGAGCGGAACCTGCCGCACGGATTCCAGCAGCTCCGGCGCGGCGTTCTTGAACGTGATAATGCCGGTGAAAGAAATGAAAAGTCCCAGTTCCATGAACGCGCGGGCCTCTTGGGGCGTGCCAAGGAAGCAGTGCACCACGCCGCGCAATTGCCCACCCTGCTCTGTCAGAACCTTGAGCAAATCCCCGTACGCATCGCGGCAGTGGATAATGAGCGGCAACTTCAGCTCACGAGCCAGTTCGATGTGCTGTACGAACACCTCTTTCTGAACGGCTTTCTCAGCTTCTTCCTGCCCGGGAGCAAACCCCGTGTAATCAAGCCCGCACTCCCCTATAGCCACCACCTTTGGTTCTTTGGTAAGGGTACGCAGTCTATCCATGGCCGAATCCGTAACGGTTGAGGCGTCGTGCGGGTGTATGCCCACGGACGCGTACGCGAATCCTTGAGCCGCGGCCAAATCGACCGTGCGCTCGCTCGTGTGCACGTCGGTCCCCACGTTCACGACAAACTCGAGCGTTCCTCTCGTGCGCTCCAGTACCGCCTCGAAATCCTCCTGGTAATCCGGGAAGTCGAGGTGACAATGGCTATCTACCATACACCGGCGGCTGTTCGGCAGGCAGGTTCACTCCCGGGGGCAGGTACGGCCTGGCGTAGTCCACGAACTCCGGCAGGAGCGGCACAAGCACCCCAGCGAAGGCGGTGAGGCCGAAAGCGATGCGGGAAGAGGCTATGGCCTGCTCCACTGCAGAAGAGAGTTCAAGGTACTGCGAGGCCAGTACCAGCGTGAGTCCGATGACGAACGCGCCTTCCACCAGACCGAGCACGGCGCCGGACAAACGGTCTATGGTCTTGAGGAACGGCATGCGCGTCAGGAATGCGAAAGTGCGGTCCAGCAGGTAGAACCCGAACCCTATGAGCCTGTTCACAAAAATGAAGATAGCCAGGAAGAAGAACAGCTTCAGCCAGGCGCCTTCCGCGGCGAACAGCGTTTCGAACGGCGCCGACACGACGGCGTAGTAGTGTCCGGCCAGCCAGGCTCCCAGAACGGTACCGGCCAGTCCGCCCACCGCATGAATGAGACCGAACCAGAACCCGAACCAGGCGAATCCGACGAGGAGAAGGAGAAGGAGCACGTCGAGCGTGGTCATAGTGGATTTAAGTTAACCTTGGGAACAAGGGTTCAGCTTTGGTGATTCGTTCAGCCGTCAGTGCGGCTACCATCTTCCGGCTCGTTTCCGGCATAAATGGTTCGAGCAGTCCCGCTACTTGCCGGAGTTCTTGCGTCCAACCCGCGAGCAACACTTTGACGTCTTCGTCTTTGCCTTCTTTTGCCATCTGCCAAGGTCTAGCTTTCTCAATTTCCTGGTCGATGCTCCGCAAAAAACCAAAAATTGTGCTCAATGCAATATCGAACTGAAAATTGTTCACTTCTTCAGCTACTTCACGTTCGGGCGGAACTTTCGCAGAACCTACTGCAGGCGACCCGTACTTCTCAACCATGTTCGTTACGCGCGAAAATGTATTGCCGAGGCCGTTCGCCAAATCCGATTC
The DNA here is from genome assembly GCA_964566145.1 of uncultured Gammaproteobacteria bacterium. Lineage (GTDB taxonomy): Bacteria > Patescibacteriota > Patescibacteriia > Veblenbacterales > UBA10138 > CAZMHN01. The sequence continues at coordinate 52,496 of CAZMHN010000002.1, read as the reverse complement.
GTACCGTTCCCGGAATCGCGCCAAGGACACGTCGCTGTCGGTCGTGAATGATAGCTGGGAGAGCATTAGGTAACGCGCGGCTTCCACGCCGAATTCCTTCACCAGGTCGTTCGGGTCTATCACGTTGCCCAGGCTCTTTGACATCTTTTGTCCGTCAATCGTGAAGAAGCCGTGAGTGGCTATCACCTTAGGCAAGGGCAAACCGGCGGCCATAAGCATGGCCTCCCAAATGACCGCGTGGAACCAGACTATGTCCTTGGCCAAAAGGTGCACGTCAGCCGGCCAAAACTCCTGCCTGCCTGACACGAACTGCGTAGCCGAGTAGTAGTTGATGAGCGCGTCTATCCATACGTATATGGTCTGGGTTTCGTCCCACGGCACGCGTACGCCCCACTCCACTGATTCACGGGAGATAGACAGGTCGTCCAGGCCCTGCTTCAGCTTGCCGACTATCTCCTTGCGCCTGGCGTCGGGCACTATCGAATATCCGCCAGACTCAATGGCCGTGAGCAACTTCTCCCGGAACGACGAGAGCTTGAAAAAGTAGTTCTTCTCCTTTTGCTTCACCGGCTCGCGATTCGGGTGCAAAGGACACTTGTCATCGACCAAATCATCTTCCTTCAAATACTTCTCACATCCAATGCAGTAAAGGCCCTCATACTCGCCTTGATAAATGTACCCGGCGTCGTAGATGCGCTGTATGAAATCCTTCACCACTTGCTCATGCTCAGGCTGGGACGTGCGCAAGAAATAATCGTAACCGATGTTAAGGTCATTCCAGGCGGCCTTGAACCGTTCCGCGTTCTGTCCCGCAAACTCCTGCGGGCTTAGCCCCGCCTCTTTAGCCGACTGTTCCACTTTGGCCCCGTGTTCATCTGTGCCGGTCAGAAAGAACACCTCGTCGCCGCGCGCCTTGTGCCAGCGCGCCAAAACGTCCGCGCACAACGTGGTGTACGCGTGCCCTAGGTGCGGCTTGTCGTTCACGTAGTAGATAGGGGTGGTAACGTAGAACCTTGACATGAGTACGGTATAGTAATTATGCTTCCCTACCAGCTAAAAAGTACCAGAATGTATCGGGCTTGTCGAACACGACAAGCTGGTTGCACGGCCACATTAGCGCACACCAAACGCCTCATAAGCCCATGGCCTCTGCGCGGCCTCGTCGCACATGGTCGGCCAACCGTGTGAGACGCAACAGCCTAACCGATACGTACCACCCCCTGCAGCACCGTACAACGGTCAACTGCGGGGGTTTCATTTGGGCGCCACCACAATAACGAATTCGCCCTTGGTGGATGTTTGCTCAAGTTGTGCGCGTATCTCCGCTTCACTGCCGCGGTAAACGGTCTCATGCAATTTCGTAAGCTCTCTCCCCACCACCAGCTTGCGCTCGCCTATGGCTCTGCCGAGCTCGGTCAGGGTTTTAATAATGCGGTGGGTAGATTCGAAGAAAACCACGGCGTGGCTGCACTCCGACGCCTCGCGGAAAAACGCCTGCCTGCCTTTCTTGTGCGGAGGGTAGCCTAAAAAAATATACTGGTTCGCGGGCAGGCCGGCCACGGAAAGTACGGCCGTAACAGCCGAGGGACCTGGTACGGGAACCACGGTAATGCCGGCTGAAACCGCCGATTCCACCAGCTTGCCTCCGGGGTCGGCCAGGCCGGGCGTACCTGCGTCTGAAGCATAGGCAATGTCTTCGCCTGCGGCGAGCCTCTCCACCAGGCCGCGCACAATGCGCTCGGGTGAATGGTGGTGCAGCGCCGCCAGCGGTTTGGATATGTCGAAATGGGCAAGGAGCTTGGCGGTCACGCGCGTATCTTCGCACGCCACAAGCGAAACCGAGCGCAGTACCTCCTGTACGCGCGCAGAAACATCGCCCAAGTTGCCTATGGGCGTAGCTACCATGTACAGCGTACCCGCCATGGGACGCGGAAGGCTACGAAACGTCCGAAGCCTCTCCCTCCAGCTTGCTTTCCTCGGCCATGCGCCGGTCAAAGAAGTCGGACAGGAACACCCCCAGAGAAACGGCCACGGGTATGGACAGCACCGCCCCCATCACGCCGCCCAGCTTGGCGCCGATGGCGATGGCGATGATGGTGATGATCGGGTTCAAGCCCACCGTACGGCGCATGACCATGGGCACGATGATGTTATTCTCCAACTGCTGCACCACCACGTAGAGCGCGGTGATGAGCAGGGCCTGCAGCGGCGACACCGACAGCGCCAGGAATATGGCCGGGATGGCGCCGATGATGGGTCCTACGTACGGCACTATCTCCGTGATGCCGGCCCATAAGGCGAGAACCATAGCATACTTAGCGCCCAGGAGCGCCAGGCCCACGTACGTCAGCACGCCTATGATGAGCATGAGAAGGAGCTGTCCCCTGAGCCACGACCCCAGCTTCTGCTTTAAGCGGCGCATAAGCTGCATGACGTAAGGCTGATAGGCAGACGGCGTGATTGAACGAACGAACCGCACGATGCCGTCCTCCTCGATAACGAGGTAGAACGCAATGGTAAGCAACACGATGAACTGCAGTATGCCGCCGAATATACCGATAACCGTTGAAAGGAGAGAACTCGTCGCCTGCGCCAGATTGGAGCCGAGATTCTGCAGGTTCTGCTGCATACCGGCCGCCACCTGGTCGTGTCCTGTGCCGGAAACGTATGAGAACGCAGAGAGCAGCCGTTCGTAATAGTACGGGAAGCTCTTGGCCAGCTCGGTTATCTGGTCCACCAGAGGAGGCACCATAAGCACGACGATGAGCGAAAGCACCAGGAATATGACCAGATACAGAACTAGCACGGCCAGTGCCCGCGGTATGCGGTTGCGGTTCATCCAGTTCACAGCCGGCTCCAGGGCCGTAGCGAAAATAATGGCCACGAACACCAGCGCCAGCACGTCCAATACGCGGTATACGAAGTAGACCGACACTACAATGGCCAAAGCCTTGAAAAAGGTGGCTACGGATATGTCGAGTTTCATGGATTCGGCCTGTCCCATATGCCCTAACTATACTACGGTTCAATAAGCTTTTGCCAGGGCTTGGCTTGCTTGAAGGGCCCTATCAAAGCCAGGCTGGCCCGCTGGAACGCCAGGACGTCCTGAGCCGCGCGCCGGAGATCGCTAGAGCGGACCCGCTCCAAACGTGCCACAAAATCCTTCAAACTCTCAAGCGAACGCTCGAACAGGAACTGCTTGGCCGCCCATTGGGCCCTGGCCGCGGAATTCTCCATGACCAGCGTCAGCTTGCCTTTGATGTACTCCTTGGCCTTTCGGAGCTCGTCAGCGTCCACTGGTTCGCGTACCGTGCGCTCCAGCTCCTCGCGTATCAGACGTATGGCTTGCTGCAGGCGCGAGGTGTCCAGGCCAGCCTGCACCGCGAACACGCCCGTACCTTCATACTCATCCGCGGACGCGCTAATGGAGTAGCACAGTCCCTCTCGTTCCCGGAGTCTCATGAACAGCCGCGAGCTCATGTTCCCGCCCAAAGTCAGCGTCAGAAGGTCCAACCCGAGCCGGTTCTTGTGGCGGTATCCGTAAGAAGGGAACCCCAGCGCCAGCTGTACTTGCTGTGTATCCTTATGCTGTATGACCACCCGGGGGGAGCGCTGAGCGCCTGTGAACGGCGGGAACTTTCCTCGCCTGCCGTGCCCCGCTTCTCCAAACGCCTGCCTGAGCAACGCGTCGGTACGCAGGGGGAGCTTGCCTGCCACGGCAACCAGCAAATTCCCGGGAGTATAATGCGTCCGGTGATAGCGAACTACTTGTGAGCGCGTCAGCGCCGTAACGCTCTTCGTGCTCCCGGCGATATTCACCCCCAGGCTTGAACCCCGGAACACCGCGCCTTCCAACAGGTCACCGATGTGCATGATGGGGTTGTCTTCGTACATTTTTATCTCCTCGCAAATAACCTTCTTCTCCCGCGTGAGCTCGGATCCGTCTAGCACCGGGTGCCATACCATGTCGGAAACGACATCAATGGCGAGCGGCAGGTGTTTGGCGGCCACCCGCACATAGTAGCCCGTATGGTCTTTGCTGGTGAACGCGTTGTAATCCGCACCCACGCCGTCCAGGGTTTGCGACAAATCCTTGGCCGTGGGCCACTTCTTGGTGCCTTTGAACAGCATGTGCTCCAGCACATGTGAAAGGCCTTGCTCGCGCGCGGTCTCGTACCGCGAGCCGACATTGGCAATGGCCAATACCGTAACCGACTCCGTGCCCTGCATGGGGACGGATAAAACCGGCAAACTATTGGGAAGCCGCTTGAACACCGGCTTTGACATGAGCTTAGGCAAGCTTCTCCGCCAGGTAGTCAGCAGCTTCTGCGAGTTTCACCCGCTCCTGCTTCATGCTGTCGCGGTCGCGGACAGTGACGGCCTTGTCTTCCAAGCTGTCAAAATCAACTGTCACGCAAAAGGGCGTACCTATCTCGTCCTGCCGACGGTACCTCCGGCCGATGGATTGCGTGTCGTCGTACTCCACTACGAACTTTTGCCTGAGTTCCTGGGCCAGCGGCATGGCCACCTTCGCAAGCTCCTCTTTCTTGGACAACGGCAGGACGGCCACCTTCACGGGCGCCAGGTGCTTTGGTAATTTCAACACGACCCGCGTATCCGTCTCCCCCTCCTCGGCGGTGGGCGCCTGCTCCTCGTGGTAGGCCGAGAGCAGAGTCACGAGCACAGTGCGCTCCAAGCCCATGGAAGGCTCCACCACGTGCGGCACGAATTTCTCGTTGGTCGCTGGATCGGTGTAGGTGAAATCCTCTCCGCTGAACTTGCCGTGCTGGGCAAGGTCATAATCCGTGCGGTACGCCAGGCCGTAAAGCTCCTTCAAGCCGAACGGGTACTTGAATTCTACGTCCACGGTGCGCTTGGAGTAGTGCGCCCGCTCCCCTTCCTCTATCTCGTGGAAGTACAAGTCGTCGTCCTTCACTCCCAAGCTCTTGAGCCACGCCTTCATGGCCTTGAGCCACATCTCGAACGCCGGTTCCCACTCCTTAGGATTCACGAAGTACTCCAGCTCCATGATTTCGAACTCGCGCGTTCGGAAAATGAAATTACCCGGCGTTATTTCGTTGCGGAACGCCTTGCCCATCTGCGCTATGCCGAACGGCAGCTTCTTCCTGTTCGCCTGCTGGATAAGCTTGAAATCCGTGAACATACCTCCGGCCAGTTCGGGCCGGAGATACACCGCGCTCCCTTCCTCTTCCACCGGACCCATAGTGGTTTTGAACATGAGATTGAACTGGCGCACCTCGGTAAGCGCACCGCCGCACTCCGGACACTTCACCTCGTTCCAATCCACGGGCTTTTCTTTGCTGTAGCCTGGTTGCATGGCCCGCGCCTCCAGAATGTGATCGGCCCGGAAACGCTTCTTGCACTTCTTGCAATCGACCAGCGGGTCAGTGAAATTCTGCAGGTGACCTGAGGCTTCCCAGGCTTTGGGGTTCATGATGACGGAACTATCCAACAGCACCATGTCGTCGCGCGAGGTGACGAAGTGCTTGAGCCAGGCTTGGCGGACGTTGTTCTTCAGTAAGGCTCCGTACGGCCCGAAATCCCACGAGTTCGCCAGCCCGCCGTAAATCTCGCTCCCGGGGAAAATAATACCCCTTTGCTTTGACAAAGCGATAAGCTTGTCCATCAAATCATTTGGTGCTTGATTCTTCATGGCTCCACTAATCTAGTCGATTTTACGGTGTTTTGCAAGCGGCTGTACACCTGTGCCTTAGCTGGATTGACCGCGGGTTCCAGGTGTGTTTAGATTCGGGCACGCCAAAACAAGACACAGAAAAAAGAACCAGACTTAGGAGAACAGCCATGGATAAAGAACGACTCCTGGCGCACCTTACCAACTACGCGCGCTACGAGATGCTCGCCGCGCCCCAAAAACGCATCTTTGCGCACAGCCTCAGGTTCTACCTGGGACAGTTCCGCATCGTGCGGCACAGCAGCCAGCTGGCGAAACAAGGCCGCTATACCAATGAGGTTTGGGCCGATGCCAGCTACGCCACCTTGCGCCATATCGAGCGGTTCGGCGGACGCTTTTGCATCACGGGACTGCAGCACCTCCAGGCGCTCAAGCCGCCGGTGGTATTCGTAGCGAACCATATGAGCACTCTGGAGAACTTCGTTCTCCCGGTACTGCTCCTTACGTTCACCCCCATCACCTTTGTGGTGAAGCGCTCGCTACTTACATATCCCGTATTCGGCCGCGTCATGCGCGCCATTCAACCCATCGTGGTAGATCGCGTGAATCCTAAACGCGACTTCATGACGGTAATGTCAGAAGGCGAACCCTGTCTGAAGCAGGGACGTTCGGTGGTCGTCTTTCCCCAGGCCACGCGCCGAAACATATTCAGAGAAACCGAGTTCAACACCATCGGCGAAAAACTTGCCAGCCGAGCGAATGTGCCGGTGGTGCCCATTGCGCTCAAGACAGACTTCTGGTCGAGCGGCAAGGGGCCACTCAAGGACTTTGGACCAATCTATCCAGAGCGAAAAATATACTTTGAGTTCGGCCCGCCCATGAGCGCGCATGCGCGAACCACCCACGAAGCAATCGTGGGCTTCATCTCATCCCGCCTGGCGCAGTGGACCTAATCTTCCGCTGTACGCCAAAAAAGACCCATCCGAAAAGATGGGTCTTTTCCTTATAATCTCTGGGCCTTCTCAATCCGTATCACTCCGCCCGGTTCCAGCACTACAAGATCGCGGCGGGAGATTTTTCCGGAAAGCATGTATGAAGCCAGGGCGCTGTCCACGTTGTCCTGCAAAACGCGCCGCAGGGGTCTGGCGCCGTACAGCGGATCAAAACCCTTCACAGCCAGCTCCTGGACGGCCTCCGGAGTAGCTCGCAAGCGTACACCCTTGCTTTCCAGCTCGCGGGAGAGCTTCCCAAGCATGAGCTCGGCCACTTTCACTACCTCAGGCTGGGTCAACGGCTTGAACAGAACAATAGCGTCGAAACGGTTCAGGAACTCAGGCCTGAAGTACTGCTTCAGGCCGCCCTTCATAAGGTCCTTGCGTATGGCGTCGAGCGGCACCTGGCGGGCCAGCTGATCCTGTACGTCCTGGGTGGCGGCGTTCGAAGTGGCGATGATGATGGTGCTGGTGAAATCCACTGTCTGACCAGTAGCATCGGTCAAACGTCCGTCATCCAGCACCTGCAGGAACGCGTTTAGAATGTCGGGGTGAGCTTTCTCGATTTCGTCGAGCAACAGGAGCGTGTACGGATTCTTATGCACGGCTTCGGTCAAAAGTCCGCGTTCCTCGCCTACGCCGGCTGGGGCACCCACCAGGCGGTACAAAGATTCCTGCGTTTGGTACTCGGACATGTCAAGCCTCACCATGCGCTCCTCGCCGCCGAAGTACTCGCCGGCCACGGTTTTGGCAAGCTCCGTTTTACCGACGCCAGTGGGCCCTAGGAAGAGGAACGAGGCCACGGGCCGCTTCTGGTCCCGCAGGTTCACGCGCGCGCGCCGCAAAGCCTCGGCCACAAGTTTCACCGCCTCGTCCTGGCCTATGATGCGCTGATGCAGAATGCTTTCCAGATTCAACAGCTTCTCGCTCTCGCTCTGCGTTACCTGCGTCAGCGGGATGTGCACCTTATTCGCTACCACCTGGGCTACGTGCTCGCTTGTCACGGTAGCGCCCTTGGGTGCCCGGTCGTGCACGTACACAGACACTTCTTCCATTACCGCCATAGCTTTCTCCGGCAGATATCTGTCAGGCAGGTATTTCTTCGACAGGGCCACAGCCGCGGCCAGGGCGCCGTAGGAAAAGAACACGTCGTGCTCCTGTTCCAGCGCGCCCACGCGCGACTCCAGCACCTGTATGGCGGAGTTGTCGTCCAATTCACCGAGCTCCACCCGCGACAAGGACTGCCCCAGTCCGGAAGGTTCCACTGTCTTGCGCCATTCGGCCGGAGTGGTCGTGGCTATAACGGTAAGTCCGTGTTGTTTCACTACGTTCGAAAGTACGTCTGCCAAGGTCAGGCCTTCTCCGCTCCCGGTGACCAGGCCGACCAGCTGATGCACGTCCTGCAGAGCCAGCACCGTATTGCCGCTCCGGGCGGCTTCGCTCACGGCCCGCAGGAACCGTTCCCCGGCCTCGGCCGGGTTCGCTCCGCCCACGAGCTGAGCCACGGACAGTTCCAGCAGAATTTTGTCCTGTAAGGCTTCCGGCACGTCGTCCGAAGCCATGTCTTGGGCTATGCCGTGAAGCACCATGCCGCGGCCTACGCCCGAAGGCCCCACCATAACCACGCCGCGCTGGCCCCCGGAAATGAGCCTGTAAACTTCATCTATCACGTTCTCGCGCCCAACGCATGGGGCCAAGTAACCTCCGGCGGCGGCCGCAGTCAGATTCTCGCTGAAACGGTTCAGGAACGGCGTGGATACGGCCAGGTACGCACGGTCGAGCGCATGCTTCGGCCGGTACCCGGCCCGCCGCATCTGCCGCTGGCGCCTGGATAGCAGCTTGCGCCTAAGCGCGAACCAGGCCGTGATGTTGGCCACCGCGTCAGGCGGCACTGCCAACTCTTCCAACACGTCTTTCACTTTGGAATCGCTCTCGGCCAGCGCCACCATAATCTCCGTCACCTGCACGTGCGGGTTCCTGCGCTTCAGAGACAGCTCGGCCGCTTTGATAAGGAGCGCCCGGCTGGCTTCGGACAGCCTGGACGAACCGTACCCCTGCGGGAGCTGGGACAGAACGGAACGCAACACCGAAATAAGCTTGGCGCTGTCCACGCCTAAGCGGGCAAAAACCCTGGGCCCGGTCATGAACTTCAAACTCGCGGCCAGGAGGTGGGCCGGATCGACCTGGGGGTGCCCAAGGCGCTCCGCATATCTATACGCCTGCTCGAGCACGTGCCAAGCCTCTTCGCTCAAATGCTCGTGCGCCCGCACATCGCCCCGCGCGTCATGCGGAAATTCTGGGAACCAGGCGCGCTGACGCTCCAAGCGGTACCAGGCGTAAGCCGCTACGAGTACGGTGAACCAAAAAGCCTTGGCGCCGGCGGCGGGCGGGAAGAGCACGTTCCAGTGTCCCGCATCCACCTGCGGCATGGCCTGAAGCACGAACACGCCGGCTGAAATTAGCGCGAGAACGATGGCCGCTACGGCCGTCAAGCGGTACACGAACACGCGCAGCCTACGGAATGCAAGCTGGGGCAGGGTGTAGATTTCGCTCCAAATGACGCGTGCCATAACCTACGCAAAAATGATGACTATAGCCGCCGGCAGCAATACGAGCCAGATTAGGAACACCAGCGCGTGCCATACGGCGGAAAAAGCGAGCCGTACGAGCTTTACGATGAGCAGGAACAGGCGCATGAAAAAACTTATGAACCGCCCCTGGATCGTGTAATCCTGGTACATGGGCGTGAACAGGTACCTGACAAAGAGCCCGATGGCCAACCTGGCCCTCGTTTCCGAGAACCCGTTCCAACACCACAGCCCTACCAGCTTGGCGCCGCCCGAGTACCACCACCACGGGAACCGCCACAGGTCGGCCAAAAGCTCCAGGAACAATTGGGAGGTTTGCTTCAGCGCTAGCGTCATACCTTTGATGTTCTCTCCACATACTAAAGTATAGGCTTTCAAAGCCCGCTTGACCAACCTGCGGTATGCGAGTTAGGGTGGTAACAAATCGTCCATAAAAAATCGAACACCACCATACTGAGGAGTCCGCCATGGCCACGACCGACCTCACTGGCTACATCTCTGCCGCAGAAACCATTGCCGAGCGCGCGCTACGCGCCAAGGACAACTTCCTCGGCCGCCTGGCCGAATTCATGATACCCATCCCGGAAAAACGCCGGCTTGTGCGTGATTGGATCAAAAGGACCATAGCGACCCTCTCGCGCCCCTGGTCCGAGAAAATCGATCACTGGATTGATACGAACGTCATTACCACCTCGAACCTGCTTTCGGCCAGCCGCGCCATAGCCGGCCCCCTCTTCATCATCTTCTACATCCACGATGTCGGCCTTGCCGGCTACCTGACGCTGGTCTTCTGGGCTGTATTCAGCGACTTGTTCGACGGCATACTGGCGCGCAAGATGGACCAGGTCACGGAACTCGGCGGAGCCATAGACGCCGGCTGCGATAAAATCTTCGCCGCTTGCATGGCGATCTGCCTCCTGCCGAGCCTCTGGCTCATAAATGTCGTTGCCTTCTTCATACTTGACGGCACGTTGGCGGTCCTCGCTGTTATGCTCTATCAGGCAAAAAAACACGGCCTGTATCAGGGTGGTGCTCAAATAAAAGCCAATTGGCTTGGCAAAACGAAGTTCTGCCTGCAGGGAATTACTGCCATATTGATCCTGGTTGGGTTGAATGAAGAGGGCAACTACTCACTTGTAGTTGCAAACTTATTCGCCCTCGGCAGCATCATGCGGCACCTTAACCCTCGTCAAGCATGAACAAACCCCCGTGCAAAAACACCTGCACGGGGGCGCTTCTTTTTCCGGCTACCTCACCACTATCCCCTTGCCCTGAGCCGCCAGGTCGTCATCTATCTCAGTGGTGATGAACTTGGCGGTGGCAATAAGGTTGGCTTCGGAGTAAGTATCCTTGGCCGTAGCGGTAGTGGTCTTAGAGAGGACCAATATCTTATCTGCGTCCGCAGATTGAGGCGTAATGGCGACCTCGAAGGTGGCTTCGGGCTTGGCAAAGCTCGTACCCGCACCGGCCGGAAGACGGTTCAGTTGCCACTTCGCCTCACGCGTGTTTGGATTGAAAGTAAGATTCTGCCCGGCGGTCACCGTGCTCTGTCCGGTCCAGCTGACGCCTTCAGGCAGGGTGGTTGTCACTTCTATGTTCTCAACCTCGTTCGAGGTGTTGCCCAGCTTCCACAGGATGACATACGTGGTAGTCTCCCCCACTTTCGGCGGCAAAGGCCCTGAACCTATTTTCACCAACTCCTCGGTGTAGTACCTGCCCTGCGCATCCAGCGTGAATCGCGTATTGATGCGGCTGGCCACGTCATTGGACTTGGCCGTGAACTCTTGTTCCCTGTCCGGGCTTAATACTTGAGTACCAGTCGCTTCTACATAGCTCACGAACGAAACCCCGGTGCCGTCTTGCGGCAATGCGCCGTTCAGGCGCACCGACCACCGGAGCACGCCACGGCTGGAGGGACTCAAGTGCGTGAGCGAAGGCACTTCCTGCGAAGTCCAGGTAATGGTCCCGGCTGAAGCGTCGGCCCGACTGCCCGATCCGTCGCGGAAGGTTGACCAGTCGAAGAATGCAGGGTTGAGTTTCGCAATGAGCTGTATATTCGTGAACGGCAATTCACCCTCATTCGCATAGGTAAGCTGATATTCCAGCTCCTGCCCGGCATCCACCGCACTCTTCAGTGATACGTCGTTCACCGTCAGGTCCAAAATGAAAGCGGAGCGTACCAGTGTGAAAGCATGGTTCTTCTCCTCCTGCACAGTAAAGCTCCCGTCCTCGTTCACGAGACCAACCGCCACCCGGAGTTCCTGACCGCCGGCCGTGGCCGCGTCGGTGAATGTGCCCTTGAACTCGACCTTGCCCTCGGCTTTGGGCTCCAGGTCCGGTAAGCGCCACGTACTCTGGCTGTTGGGCACCGGCTCAAGCTGAGGCACTTCAAGCTCAAAGCCCCCTGGTGACGTAAGCCGCACAGCCAATCTTTCAAGCTTGCTCGTAGAGCTGTTTTTGTACGTGGCCGAGACGACCAGAGGCTGGCCTCCGGCCGGCAACTGGGAAGGACCCGCAAGCTCTAAGTTCAGTACCGACGCCACCAACTTGACCGAGGCGTTCACGATTTTGTTGTACTGGGCGTTCAGGTTCTCTGGTTCGTAATCGACCACGGCGCTGAACCGCTTTTCCTCCCCCACCTCACCCACGAGCTGTCCGCGGACAGTGAGCTTGCCCGAAGCGCCCTCATCCACGCGCCGCAAACGGAAACGCGTCCCTTCAGTATTGTCCGGCAACGGCTCGGCTGACGCGAACGTGAACCCGTCGGGGTAACGCATGGTGACTTCCACGTCCCTAAGCCCCACATTCTGGCCGTTCTCATAGCTCAATTCCAACACTACCTCCTGCCCCGATGGGCTTTCAGCCGGAGCGGACAGTGCGAACTGCACGTTCTCCTCGCCGAACTTACCCACCTTGCCGCTCTGTATCATGTAAAGCGCCACCAGGGCCGCGGCCAGGAGAATGCCGAGCGCGGAAGTGAGATAGAGCCAGCCGCGGCGTCTGCGCGAACGCTTCACGGCATGCGCCAGGTCCTCCGTACCGCGGTCATGGTAGAACTTCGAAAACGCCTTTTCCGCTTGTCGTACGGACTTGGTCTGAACGCGTGGTTCCTCGGCCCCCGCATCAAGCTCGAGGTCCTGATTCACATCAATATCTCGTACGTTCGACGGTTCTTCAGTATTTGGCATACCTACAGGATACTACGAAGCACCTTCAGAGTGGAGAGTGCCCTATTGGCGTGCCCCGACACCAGGTCCAGTAGGAACGTGAGCACCGCCGGCGGCAGGGGGTCGGCGGTTTCCGGAATCTCCTTGACCGCCTGCTGCAACCAACGCAGAACTTCGGGCTCCAGTTTCACCGTCGTATCGCCCGGGTTCACGTGGTCCACATGGGCAAAGCCGTGCTCGGTCCAACTGACCACCGTAGGTTCGGTGAGTTCCAGGTGGCACTGCTCGCAGCGCGTCAAACGCACGGCCAGCCCCGTGGCCTTCAAAACCCCTATAAGGTACGCGGCCAGCAGGCCGTGGGCGGCCGGGCGCCACGTATCCGGCTCCTTGGGCAAGGTGCTCAAACCCTCAAGCCCCTGGCGCAACACCAAAGCCAGCTCCGCCTCGTGCTGGCCTTCCCGCGTCATGACATTGGCTACTTCCAGCATCAGCTGTCCCAATGCCACTGTGGCCGGTTCGCGCGCGCTTTCGGGAACCAGCACGTCACGCACCACGGCCGAAGCCAGGCGGCCGCGGGCCCGGCCGTTCGCCACCATAACTTCCACCTCACAAAAAGGCTGCAGGTGAGGCGACAGCTTGGAAGACAGCTTCCTGGCGCCGGCCGCCACCAGCTCGAGCTTGCCGTGGTCGGGCGTCAAAACCGTGTACAGCCTGTCGTACTCGCGCCACGGACGTACGTTCAGTACGTAGCCGGTTGTAACGAATGTTGACATTACTTCGCTAGTCTGACGCTCACCTGACTCTCCCCCACTTCCAACTGGTCTTCTTGCGGTTCATCCGTGAATACTACGGACGACGCGATGACCGCGCGCAGAACTTCCACTTCGCGCGCCGTCAGGGCCGCCCGCAGTTCCGCTGGCGCCTGTACGACCATGTTCACTTTGTCTTTTATGGTAAGCCCTTTGGCTTTGCGCAGAGCGTTCACCTGCCGCGTGAATTCGCGCACCTGGCCCATGGCAGTAAGCTCGTCATCAAGGGTGGTGTCGAGGGACACGGAAAGCTCAGGCCCGACCTCCTGCTCAACGTTCAATACGTTTACCTCCTCCGCCACTACGGCCACTGATTCAGGCGAGAGGTTCGCCCCCCGCACGGTAAGCGCGCGCAACGGCTGGCGCACTTTCATGCCTGCGGCGGCGCGTTGCGCCAAGGCCATTTCCACCACGTGCCTGGCTTCATCCATGGAAAGCAATAGGGCACCCTGCTCGGCTGTAAGCTCTTTTGTCTCGGGCCACACTTCCAAATGCACTGACTCTTTCGTACCGCTCACTCGCGTGTACGCCTCCTCGGCCACGAACGGCGTGAACGGGGCCATCAGTTTCGCCAGCGTCGACAACGCGTAGCCCAGGGTCGCGAGCGCCGCTTGCTTGTCCGCTCCCTCTTCCTTGAACCTGTCGCGCGAGCGGCGCACGTACCACGTGGAAAGTTCAGTCACGAATCCCGCCAGCTTGCGCCCGGCCTCGGTGACCTCATAGGCTTCCAGACGGCTCGTAACCTCGTTTGTGAGCTGCTGCAACAGCGCCAGCACCCACTTATCCATCACGTGCTCCGCGCCGGGCGCCTGTGCCGGAACGGCACCCTTGCCTTTGTACAGCTCGTAGAAAGTCACCACGTTCATAAGGATGAGGAAAGTTTTCTTCACCACCTCGTCCACCTCTTTCTCGTCGAAATTCTTAGGTTCCCCGGGCTGGTTCACGGTGTACAGGTGCAAACGCACCGCGTCGATGCCGTACTTCCCTATCATGTCCCATGGGTCTACGACGTTGCCTTTGGATTTTGACATCTTCTGCCCCTTGGCATCGTTTATGTGCCCAAGGCAAATGACGTTCCGATAAGGCGGCACTTCTTTGATAGCCCCTGCCTTTTTCAATAGCGTGGCCACGGCCAAAAGCGTGTAGAACCAGCCGCGGGTTTGGTCTATGGCCTCGGAAATGAAATCCGCCGGGTAGTGCGAAGCTAAGGCGTCACTGCTCCCTTCCGCGTGAGGATAGCCCCATTGTGCGAACGGCATGGAGCCTGAATCGAACCAGCAGTCAGCTACTTCAGGCACGCGCTTCACCTCACCCTTGCCGCACTGTTTGCACGACCAGGACACTTCGTCTATGAACGGGCGGTGCGGGTCAAAATCCTTGGTAAATTTTACGCCGGACTTTTCCGAAAGTTCCGCCACACTGCCAATGACAATTTCATGCTTGCACTCCGTGCAACGCCAAATGGGCAAAGGCGTGCCCCAGTACCGCTCGCGCGAAATGGCCCAGTCTTTTATGCCGTCCAGCCATTCGCCGAACCTGCCGTACTTTATATGCCCCGGGTACCAGTTGATTGCTTCGTTCCCGGCTTTGAGCTCTTCCTTCAGGGCTGACATTTTTATGAACCACGACGGCTTGGCGTAGTACAAAAGCGGCGTTCCGCACCGCCAGCAGAACGGATAGTCGTGCGTGTACGTTTCCTCGCTGAAAAGAAGTCCGCGGCTCTTAAGGTCCTCGACTATCCCCTGCTCCACGGCCTTATCTTTCACGAACTTGCCTTGCCACTGCGGCACGTCGGCAGTGAAGTTGCCGTTCTCGTCCACTGTGTGGTACTTGGGCAGGCCGACCTCGGAACCAAGATTGAAGTCATCTTCGCCATACATGACAGCAGTATGCACCACGCCTGTACCGTCGGTTGTGGTCACGAATGGAGCGGCGTATACGCGGTGCGACTTGTCGTTCTGCAAAGGTTTGATGTCGAACAATGGTTCGTATTGTAAGCCTACCAATCTCTTCCCCAATAGCGGTCCTCGAGTCTCTGGATTACCACCAATACCAACTTGCTCTCTGCACTTGGCTGCAACAATAAGATAATCGCCGTTCTGTTCCCATATCTCATACTCAATGTCTTCACCTACAGCCAAAGCAACATTGCCTGGTAAAGTCCAGGGTGTCGTGGTCCATGACAAAATGAATGTACTGTCATTGGTAGTAAAAATATCGCTGACGTTCTGTCCTGGCCTTATCTTGAACTTTACGTACACCGCTTTATCTGGAATACTCTTGTACCCCAAGGCTACCTCATGCGAGGAAAGCGCCGTGGCGCATCTGGGACAGTGCGGCAGAACTTTATAATCCTGGTACAGCAAACCGGCCTTGTGCACCTGGCTTAGAATCCACCACAAGCTTTCTATGTACGGACGTTCGTACGTAACGTACGGGTGTTCCAGGTCGAGCCAGAACCCCATGCGCTCAGTAAGCTTTTCCCAGTCCTCCTGGTACTTCCACACGTCCTTTTTGCACTGCTCGTTGAACTCCTTTACGCCGTACTTTTCTATGTCCGGCTTGCCCTTGAACCCCAGCTCCTTTTCCACCTGCAGTTCCACCGGCAGGCCCTGCGTGTCCCAGCCGGCCTTGCGCTCCACCTTGAATCCGCGCATGGTCTTGTAGCGCGGAATAAGGTCCTTGAACGCGCGGGCCAGCACGTGGTGTATGCCTGGCTTGCCGTTCGCAGTAGGCGGCCCTTCGAAAAAAACAAAATTACCCGCAGGTGCGGGCTTGGCCAGCGTCTTTGCGAAAACGTCGTGCTCCCTCCAGTACGCCAGCCACTTCTCTTCGAGCTCGGGGAACTTCACCATAACACGCTTCACTATACGAGAAACGCACGCAAAAAACAAGCCGCGTGAGCGGCTCTATAACACGGAACCGTTACCTTCCCACCCGATGCTGCTCTATGGCGCTGACTACCTTGGAATCGTCTTTCAGGTCCTCTACGAACAACACCTGCTCCCGGTTGATGCGCATCTCGTCCGTGGGCCCGTGGAGCTCGGCGCCCAGCTTCACCAGCGCCAAGTCCTTTTGCTGCTGTTCCGCTCCGGCCTGCAACGGCCCGGAAGCTTGCAGGTAGTAAATGTCCTGCAGTACGACAGTGGTTGGCGTGGTGCTGACTACGTGGCCGAAATATACCTGCCCGTTCGACAGAAACACGGCCTGCCACGCATCCGAGCTTCTAAACCAGTTGTACTGTTCTCCCACTAGAACAGCGGCGGCGGCAAACACCGTCACAAAAGTGAGCGACAGTATAATTTTCACAAACACGCCGCGCGAAGGCTTGGGTTGGGCGTACGCGCCCTGAGGAACCGAGAAATCCATATATTCAGTATAGCTCGACGGTTACATTCGCTCCACTACCCCCACGCCAAGAGCGCCTAGCCCGTCGGCTATGACTTCGGCCGCCGTGCGCACCAGCGCCAACCGCAAGGAACGGACCTTGGGCTCGGCCTTCAACACCGGCTGTGCGTGGTAGTAGGAATTCACCAGATTCGAAAGCTCATACAAGTAGTTGGCCAGGAGGTGCGGGCCGTGCTCGTCTACCGCATAACGCAGGTACTCCGGATACCGGCCTATAAGGCGCACCAGGCGCTGGTCGTCGGCTGTGCCGTGGGTAAACGCCGCGGAAGTTATCTTCCCCACCCGGCTTTTGCCCGCGTTCCGCAAAATGCTCTTCAGGCGCACGTACGTGTACTGCAGGTACGGCGCGCTGTTGCCTTCCAGCGCCAGCATCTTGTTCCAATCGAACGTGATGTCGGTCAGGCGGTTCTGGTGCAGGTCGTTATACTTCACCGCGCCGATACCAACAGTCTCCGCCACGCGCTCGCGCTGGACAGCCGAAAGCTTCGGACTCTTGGCTTCCACCACGGCACGCGCGCGGGTGTGCGCTTCCTCCATGACCTCGTTCAGGGGAATGGTCTTACCTTCGCGCGTTGAGAGCTTCTGGCCGTCACTGCCCAAGATAAGCCCGTACTTCACATGGATGAGCTGGGCACTGCCGGCATAGCCGGCCAGCCTGGCCACGGCGTACACCTGGTCAAAGTGTAGCGACTGCTCGTTCCCAACCACATAGACGATCGCGGACGGCTTGAACCTCTGTACGCGGTACCGTATGGCGGCCAGATCCCTGGTGGCGTAGAGCGAGGCCCCGTCTGATTTTTGAATGAGGCAGGGCGACAGTCCTTCCGCCTGCAGATGCACGACCACGCTCCCGTCCTCGTTCTTCACGGCTATCTTCCGCTTCAGAAGGTCGGACACGACCCCCTTCAGCATGGGTTCGTAGAAACTCTCGCCGGTCGTATAGGCGAACTTCACGCCGAGACGTTTGTACACCTTGGCGAACTCCTTGATGGACTCCTGTCTGAACCAGTGCCACAGACTCCGATTCTCGCGGTTCTTGGCTTCCAGCTTCTGGAATTCTTCCTGGCCCTCCTTCTCCAGCTCCGGATGTTCAGGGAGCGCCTCATGGAAATGCACGTACAGCTTCAGAAGCTCGCCGATGGGATCGTGCTTCACCTTGGCTCGGCTGCCCCAGCGCTTGTACGCCGCTATGAGCTTGCCGAACTGCGTACCCCAATCGCCCAGGTGGTTTATGGTGATTACCTGCGCGCCCAGCCGTTCGTACATGGCGGCGATGGCGCTCCCGATTATGGTCGAGCGTACGTGTCCAACATGCATGGGCTTGGCCACGTTCGGACTGGAGTACTCGACAATGACACGCTTGCCTTTCAGCACATTGTGCTCGCGCGGCGCCAAGGCGTTCGCCGCGGCGTGAGCTTGCATCTCGGGTTTCAGGTGGAAATTGATGAACCCCGGTCCGGCTACGGTCACGTGCGCACACAACTTGTTCAGCACGGCCGATTCCTGAAGCGCCTTCACGATGGTCGCGGCCGCCTCCCGCGTCGTCACTCCCCACTTGGAAGCCACCTTCAAAGCCACGTTGCTGGAATAGTCGCCGTGCGCCAAATCGCGCGTCAGCTCAAGCTCCACTTCATTATGAGCAAGCTCGTAGTGCAAAGACGCGGCCCTGGCCACTTCCTCATGGAGTTTTTGGGAAAGCATAGCGCTCACTAGTATAGAGTAATTCCCGGTTGCGTTCAAAACCAAAACCCCCCGACGCGTCGGGGGGCTGGAATCAGGCGAACCTACTTCTTGACGGCTTCCACGAGCTTCTTGAACACAGCCGGATACTCGCGTGCCAGCTGGGACAGTATCTTCCTGTCGAGCTCTATCTTGTTCTTCTTCAAAAGGTCTATGAACCGACTGTAGCTCAAGCCGTACTCGCGGACCGCCGCGTTTATCTGCACATGCCACAAAGCGCGGAAGTTGGACTTCTTGCGCCTGCGGTGCGCAAAAGCGTACGCACCAGCCTTGGTGGCCGCGGTCTTAGCCAGCTTTATCTTGCTCTTTCGGCCCCAGCGATACCCCTTGGTCTGCTTCAGGATGTTCCGGCGCCGTTTGGCGTGCATTACGCCGCGCTTCACTCTTGCCATAGTCGGATAGAAAAAATCTTACGAACGGTGGATGAGCTTCTTCAAAGCCGGAACGTTCACTTTGGCTATCTCAACGTCGCGTCGCTTGGCGCGGGTCACCTTGCCGGGCTCGCGGGAATTGAAGTGGTCCTGTCCGGCGGTGCGCTTCATGAACTTGCCCTTCCCGGTCACGCGGAAACGCTTCACGGTCGCTTTGTGGCTTTTCACTTTCATAGACTTGAAAAAATGGTTAGGAAACTGGCGTCTGCTCCTGGGGAGATGCTGGCTTCTGCGGTACAACTTTCTTGCGCGCCACTTGCAGGCTCAAGCGCCCGCCTTGCCGCGCGAACGGCACTTCCACTGAAGTTCCAAGGTCGTTGGCGAACCGCTCCATCACCTGCCTAGCCTGGTCGGCGTGAGCGCGTTCCCTGCCCCTCAAAACCACTTCGAGCCTAACCTTGTGCCCTTCATCCAAGAACTTGATGGCCTGCTTGAGGCGGGTTTGCTTGTCGTGTTCGCCGATATTCAGCGACAACCGTATGCCCTTTATTTCCACCTTCTTGGCTTTCGAGCGCTGAGCCTGGATTATCTTCTGCTGCTTGTACTGGAACTGCCCGAAATCCAATATTTTGGCTATCGGCGGCCTGACGGACGGATTCACCTCCACCAGATCGAGGCCGACCTCGTTCGCCAGTCGCAAAGCTTCTGACGTAGCCACCACGCCGCACACTTTCCCCTCGTGGTCAATGAGCTGAACCTCGGGGAGGCGGATTTGGTGGTTGATGCGGTAACGTTGTCGGTCGCGCAAGGTGTGGTGAAAAATACTATGGTGGAGGTGACGGGATTTACACCCGTGTCTAGCTTAGAACATAAACGTACCAGGTCCAGGCTCAGTGCCGCTTCATAAACGCGCGCGGATAGAGCGGCACGAAAGGCCGCGCGGTCAGCCCCGTCAAGTTGCCGGTCATGTGCGCGGGGCCAGGAGGCACACAAACGGCGCTCGATGAATGGCGCTCCGCGTAAGCTATCGAGCATGACTTACGGGAACGGCCTTAGCGGTTAGGCGAAGGCTGGAGCAAAGGCCAGCTGGCTGAAAGCCGACTTGACCTTGGCGACAAATGACTTGGCATTTGTATGGTGACACGTTTATAACGGAGGATGTCGGCTCCGGCCTGCAGGGACGTACGCCCATAAGCTATCGAATGGTAAGCACCCCCCGTACCCCATTCAGACCCAGGCGGATCTGCCAGGTGAATGAGGTACGGCGAGTGGTTACCTCCTTAGTAAGGAACGACGCATGTCCCTCTCGGTCTCGCGCTTCTTGATGCTCGCACGCTTATCATGGCGCGTTTTGCCGCGACCCAGACCGAGTTCGACTTTGACGAACCTATGCGAAGTGTAAACAGAAAGCGGCACTAGTGTCAAGCCTTGCTCGGCAAGCTTTCCGAACAGGTGCGACAGTTCCCGTCGCTTCAGCAAGAGCTTCCGGTCGCGGATAGGCTGGTAGGAAACGCCGGCTCCGGCCGGAGCATAGGGCGCAATGTGCATGCCCGTAAGCCATAATTCCTGGCCTTTGGGCAGAACGTAAGACCCCTGGAGCTGAACCCTGCCGGTTTTCGCGCTTTTCACCTCGGCGCCCGACAGCACCAAGCCGGCCTCGACGCGCTCGAGGATTTCATAATCGTGCCGCGCCCTGCGGTTTTCAGCTATCGTCGCCATACATGCTCCATACCCTATTCTAGCCCCTGTTCGTAAAAACGCCACCCTTAGGCAAATTTTCCAGTTACCCTTGACAAATCAGCCGATTTCGTTTATGATGCCGCGATACTTACGCCGCAGTTTAGTGGCTGTTCCAACGCCAACCATGGCGCCGTAAGTAGGCACCTTGAAAACTGACTAAAGTCATACATAGAACACATAAAACAACTACACACAATTACGAGGAGTACATCATGAGAACCGCATTACTCGCATTCCTGTTCCTGTTCATGGTTATGCCTGCACTCGGGCAAACCATGGATGACTACGCCTCCGCGCGTGGCCTGGACATCGTGAAGGTCTTCGGACCTTACGAGATCAGGGATTTCAGCAAGGGAGGTCCGGACGACCCCCCTGCGTTGGAATTCATGAAGGTTGACGTGATTGCCCAGGAATTCGACTGGGCCAATCACATCGCCTTTATCGTCGGCGCCACCGACAGCACCAAGTGGCCTGGCTACGCTCCCAAGGAGCGCTATACCCTGGACAACTCGCTCGGACTGGCCCGCGGCCAGAAGGTCATAGACCGCTTGCTTGCGGCAGGAGTCGATAGCGCCAACGCTATTCAGCTCCAGCCCAAGCACTGGAACCGTTACCGCGGCGCGTACATTTACGTCGCGGAAGTGGAGCAGAAGCCGGAGCGGGCGACGATGATAGTGAACAACATCACTGTTGTGGGCGATACTTCCGAACGTACGGTGTTGTCGCCTCTTTCGGCCGGCGCAGGCATCTCCTACCACATGGGCCAGGTGAAAACGGCACTGCCAACGGTGGCACTTCGCTTGAAGCTCTTGGAGCACGTGTTCCTCCAGTACTCTTTCGGGTACTGGGAAAAGGCCGCGTCTGACAAATTCGGTTCGCGGTCGTTCGTAGCGCACAAGGGCTCCGTCCTTTACTTCCCGGCTGACTGGCTCGGTTTCGAGCTGGGTGCCGGCGTCGTTGAGGAACGCGTCAGATACCAGAACGAGTTCCTGCAACAGGAATCCGGCTTGTTCGCCGGGGTCAGGTTGCGGGTGCCTCTGTCACATAGCTTTGCGGTGGAGGGATTCGGCCATGTTCATGGGAACAACCTGAATCGTTTCGCGATTCAGGGAACGCAATCGCAGTACACAGGCTCCATCGGCGCGCAAATCACTTTCACGCCGACGCTGTAACGCAATCAACGAGATCACAAACATCATTACTGAGAGGCAACACATGAAGCTGAAGCTCATTCTGTTCTTCGCGTTCTTGTTCGTACTGGCAGGCTGTACCGGCATCTTCGAAGAGCCGGTGGCTCCACAGGAAGAACAAGAACAGGTGACCGCCAATCTGGACGCTAGTCCGCGCATCATCAAGGATGGCGATGCCACCACGCTGATATGGACTTACTCCGGCGGCGACTCAGCCAAGCTCGAGCCGTCGCTCGCGAACGTACAGACCAAATCAGGCACCAAGACGATAATCCTGGCCAATAAGACCGAATCAGAAATGACCATGCCGTTCCGCCTAGATGTTTACAAGAATGGCATAGTACAGGCCTGGGACACCGCGTCGGTGCTCATCAAACCGGCGACATTCGTGGACACAACCTTGCTTTCCATCTCCTCCTCCCCGACCGGCGCCGCCGTGTATCTGAACGGAACGTTCTTCGCCCTGACCAATACGGGCGACAAGAGCGTGACCCCAGGTACCTATGCGGTACGGCTGGAAAAGGCAGGCTATGTTCCAAAGGATACCAATGTAACGGTACCCGAGGGACAAACTGTACGGTTGAACTTCACGCTTACGCCGACGACACAGCCGACCACGCGACTGGCCGTGAACTCCACCCCAAGCGGAGCCACGGTATACCTGAACAGTACGTTCTTCGCCATCACCAACACCGGCGACAGGGACGTTCAGCCGGGTACTTACGCGGTCAGGCTGGAAAAGCAGGGATACTACCCCAAAGACACCTCTATCACGGTGCCTGAGGGGCAGACGGTGAGGATGAACGTGGCGCTGGCTCCGATAACACAGATCATAACTCGGCTGGCGGTCAACTCCAATCCCACCGGCGCAACTGTGTATTTGAACGGCGCGTTCTTCGCGGCCACCCCAACAGGCGACCGCGACGTTACGCCAGGACAGTACACGGTAACTATGGAAAAAACCGGCTATCACCCGAAGGACACGGTCGTATCCGTTCCCGAAGGGCAGACCGTCAGGATTTCCATGAGCCTTATTCCTATCACCCAGCCGATCACGAAGCTGGCAGTATCTTCCGTTCCGACCGGCGCCAGCGTATACCTGGACGGCAACTACTTTTCCCAGACCAATACCGGAGATATGGACGTAAAACCAGGTCAACATGCGCTCCGGCTGGAAAAAGCAGGCTATATCTCGAAGGACACCACTGTGTCAGTTCCGTCAGGACAAACTGTACGGATAAGCCTTACGCTTACGCCCGTCACAAGTCCTGTTACGAAACTGTCCGTGACCTCAGTTCCGACCGGCGCCAACGCGTATGTTGACGGCGCGTTCTTCGCGGCCACCCCGACCGGGTACCACAACGTTGCACCAGGCCAGCACACGCTGAAGCTTGAGAAGACCGGGTATGTCACAAAGGATACGACCATTTCCGTACCTGAAGGGCAATCCGTAAGCGTTAACGTCAATCTCACAGCCGTCAGCCAGCCTATCACCCGCCTCTCCATCTCCTCCTCCCCGACCGGAGCCGCCGTGTATCTGAACGGAACGTTCTTCGCCCTGACCAATACGGGCGACAAGAGCGTGACCCCAGGTACCTATGCGGTACGGCTGGAAAAGGCAGGCTATGTTCCAAAGGATACCAATGTAACGGTACCCGAGGGACAAACTGTACGGTTGAACTTCACGCTTACGCCGACGACACAGCCGACCACGCGACTGGCCGTGAACTCCACCCCAAGCGGAGCCACGGTATACCTGAACAGTACGTTCTTCGCCATCACCAACACCGGCGACAGGGACGTTCAGCCGGGTACTTACGCGGTCAGGCTGGAAAAGCAGGGATACTACCCCAAAGACACCTCTATCACGGTGCCTGAGGGGCAGACGGTGAGGATGAACGTGGCGCTCGTCGCGATACCGCCGTTCACGGACAGCTTCGGACCTGATTACGTCGACCTGCATGTTGGCCACCCTCTGTGGAAGAACATCATCTGGGCAGATAGCTGTACAATTCCTGCCAAGAACGGCCAGTTCAATCTTCAGGCCCTGCTCCACTACAAACGGACCCAGGACGACATGATCACGGCACTCTGGCTCAAATACAGGGATGGCACAATGGTCGGCTGGACGATTACCGTCCCGCTGGGGGCCGAAGGCGAAGTATGGGTCCAGTTGCCGGGCAAGGTCTCAGTCGAGTCCAACCAGCTCGTGGTGTTCCAGTTTGAATCCGGGCCCAACGGAAACGAGGCCTGGATCAAGGCTGTAAAGGGCTCAACCGAGCTTCCGGGAACACTGGGTAAATCAGCCGTCACGGTGACGGCACAACGCATCAAGTGAAAACCAAAGAAAGGAGAAAGTAATCAAAGGGCTTGTCCACATTCTGGACAAGCCCTTCTTTTTTATACCTGCGTAGAGCTTTTATCTTAGCCTAAATCTGGTTATCACTCCCTACCTCTTGACAAATCTCGCGAAATGCGCTATAGTGTTCTGTTCTTTGACAATCGAGAATCGTAGTTGTCTGTACTGACATGGAGGGGGGACCTTGTTGGAACTTGCGTTCACACGCAAAGGCCACGGGGTAAGCGGGATACGTACAGCGGTAGCGGCCTGGTGCAACTGGGCTCTGCCGCAGGTTCGTATCTTATGTGCGGCACCTTCGGGTGTTTCGTACTATTCGCTCCTCCAGTTCAGTACAGACAACACACTACACAATTCACCAACAATACCTAGGAGTGACCCATGAGTATTAAAGAGATTTACACGAAGCACCGCGGACTTACAATCCTCGGCATAATCGCTATCATCGCTCTTGTGTCCTATCTCGTGTGGCCGAATGGCAACAAAACCGAGCAGAGCGCCAAGCCGGCGCCGGCGGAGAAAATGACGCTTGCGTCGGCTGGATATGTCGACACAGAGATCAAAAGAGCTGTCGAACCATTGCAGAGGCAACTCGACAGCCTTAAGACAGCCCTCGCCGTCCATCAGACTGCTGCCCCGACGGTAGCTGACCCAGAGGAGCAGCTCCCCACAACGGAAGAAGCATCCGTCGCGTCCGCAGAACCTGCGGACAAAGACACTGCCACCGCTCCGACTCCAAAGCCCAAGCGAAAAAGAGACACGATATTCTGAATTCTGAACACAACAACACTGAAATATTCCACCAGGAGATCACCTCATGAAAACGCTTTTCGTCATCTTCATCTCTGTCCTCGCGCTCATCGCACCGGCGTCGGCTGACGGCCAGTGGTCCAAGGCCAAGATGGATTCGGTCCACGCCATGCTCGACAGCCTCGACGACAGTGAAACAGTCGACATGGGCTTGCTTAGACAAGCCATGACATACATGTACTACCGAACACTCCAGGACGGCCACAAGCAGTATATCAGCATGCCGAAGTACGCACCGAACGGCGCGGTCGCCAAGATGCAGTCCCGTATGGATTCACTCGCGGCGGAGATCTTCCGCCTCAATGTCCGGTCCTCACAGCAGACCGACCAGCCCGACCTGGCTTCGCAGGTACAAGCGCTCAATGGCGTCGTGCTAAAGCACGAAGAGCGCATCGGAGATGTCGAGGGCCTGGCCGTGGCCGTCGACGAGGACGATGACGACACGGCCAGAAGCTTGGTCGAGAAGATCAAAATGCGGGTACGGAAGCCCGGCGAAGTCCGGGCCACGAACCCGCCAAACCGGCGATAATCAGCCGGGTGCAGCACACAACGGAGCCTGTCAAACGACTGACAGGCTCCTTACTTTTTCCAAAACAAAAAAGCCCTACCTGGGCTTGGTGCTTCCCTGCGGCTCGTTGGTCATGAGGAGCACTTCAATGCCCCTGCGCAATGCCTCAATCGTTCGCGCTACCACTGGTATTCTCTGGCGGTTGCGCCAGGAACGGCCCTTGCGGTACGCGCAATACTTCCCTGCAAAACGCCTGGAATGGAACATCTTATGTGTGTTTGTTTTACTTTCTAAATATAAGTATAGCGCAAAAAAGCATAAAAATCAACCTTGCGGCTGATATGGACCGGCACTTGAACATGGTTCACGCACGTGCTACAGTGGCTTAGCCAAACTTTTTCGGACCCGTAGTGTAGCCCGGTTAACACGTCTCCCTGTCACGGAGAAGATCGCCGGTTCGAATCCGGTCGGGTCCGCCAGCAGACTTCACGCCACCTCGCCTGCGCGGGGTGGTTTTGAGTTATGCCGGGCGCGCCAGAGCAGCCACGCACCCGCGAATACGGCCGCTCCCGCTACCCAGAAGCCGGCTCTCACATCCAGGAACAAAGACTGTTCATCCAGCCGCAAGAACTCCAGCAGGAGCCTAGCCGCTCCAGCGGCCGCAAGGTACAGCCCGAACAGGCGCCCGTCCCCGAACCTGTCTCTCAAGCGCCACAACACCGCGGCCAGCAGGACGAGCAGAACCGATTCATACAGGAACACGGGATGGAAATGCGTGAACGTTTGGTACTCCTCCGGCCGCAGATTCACGGCTATGGGAATGCCCCACGGTAGGCTGGTAGGAAGCCCGAAAAGCTCTTGGTTGAAGTAGTTGCCCCAGCGGCCTATGGCTTGCCCCAGGGCCAGGGCGGGAGCGAACAGATCCAGGTACCGAAGCATGGAATACCTCCGCCTTCGGCACCACACGGCGAGCGACGCTGCTCCGAAAAGCAATGCGCCGTGGAACGCCAGTCCCCCGTGCCACACGGCCAGCGCCTCCCACGGACGCCCCAGGAAGTACTCGCGTTCAAAAACAATGACATCGAACACGCGGGCGCCGATAAGGCCCGCCACCAGAAGGACTGCCGCCAGGGAATCAAGCTCGGCAAGGTTCAGGCTCCGCTCCCGCGCCATCCGCCGCGTCAGGGCATAACCTGCCAAAGCTCCCAGAGCCATGAGCAGTCCGTACCAGCGCAGGCTCAAGGGGCCTAGGGCTATGAGCTCCGCTTGCGGAAGATACGCTTCGAACATACTTTCCATAGTGTACCACGGCGGCCTCGCCCTTTTAGGGCGTGGCCGCTACGCTAAAGACGCAAGCTACGCCCCTAGCAGCTTGCCCTGTATCACCTGTTTCAACTGGGTCCAATCAGGAACCGGCTCTCCGTTCACGTAGAACGTGGGAGTACCGTTCAAGCCGCGCTGATCGCCTTCGCGCATGTCGGCCCTGACCTCTTCCGTGTGCGCACGGGAATCCAGACAGGCCGCGAATCCGCTCTCACCCTCCACCGTGATTCCCAAATCGTTGGCGTACGACACAAGCTCATCGCGCGAGAAGTTGGGTTGGTTCTCGAACAGCTTGTCGTGGTACTCCCAGAACTTGCCCTGATCGTTGGCGCACTCGGCCGCCAGCGCGGCACGGAACGCCTGCGTGTGTATGGATACCAAGGGGAAATGCCGGTAAGTCAGCTTGATGCGGTCGCCGAAGGTATCGACCACTTCTTTGACCACGGGCTGTGAGCTCTTGCAGGCCGGGCACTGGAAATCCGAGAATTCCTCGACCACAATGGCCGCGGAACTTCCGCCCTTCATGGGCGGCCGCACCACTCCGGTCGGACCGGCGTAGCTAGGCCTGTCGGCGGCACGGCTAATGAGAAAAACAACGGCGATAACGAACACTACGCCGGCAACGGACCATCCAACGGCTGTTTGCTTTCGCATCGCTTTTGCGTGCCTACAGCTCCGACAAAGCCTGATCAATGGCCGCCTTGAACTGATCGTACGGCACTGCGCCCTCAACCGGAATGCCGTTCACGAACGTCGTCGGCGTGCCTCCCACGCCGTAACCGGAAGCTTCCTGCAGGTCCCCCTGGACCTTGGTCGTCATCTCACCCTGGTCAAGACATGTCCGAAACTGCCCTGAATTCACACCTATCTCTTTGGCTAACGGCTCAAGCTCGGTCAGGGCAAAACCAGTGCCGTTCGAAGTCGTGCGCTCGAAAATGGTGTCGATGAATTTCCAGTACTTTTCCGCCCCGCCCAGCTTGCCCACGCACTCGGCCGCTTCGGCCTCTTTCTGCGCGTTGACGTGGAACGACAGCGGGAAGTGCCGGAACACCCACTTCACCTGGTTCGGATAATCCCGGAGCGATTGAGCGACTGACGGGTGGAACCGCTGACAATAAGGACACTCAAGATCGGAATAGGTCACAATCGTCACGGGCGCGTTCGGGCTTCCCTGCACGTAATCGCTCGGCTTCAGCTGGATGTCGGCGCGGCCCAGTGTTGCGGGCTCCTGTGGATCGGCTGTGGCCGGCTGCTGGGCGGACGGGGCGTTCAGACCCTTATTGGTCAGTTTTCCGGAAAACGCGAATGAGGCGGCCACTGCGAACCCGACAATGCTCACAACCGCCACGCCGGTGACCAGGCCCAGGATAAACGTAAGCTTAGGCGAGGCGCCGGCGAACATGCCCGGACGCTCTCCTACCGGCTCAGCCGGCATGGTGTGCTGGTGCTCCATAAAATTATGGGATTATGAATCGATAAATGGCTGGTTGAGTATAGCATAAGGCGCGCGGCGGACGCTACTTTCGATTCACTGGCTAAGCGTGGCGCGCAGTACGGCAATCACTACTTCGTTCCACACTTCGAGCGACAGAGCGCCTTCTATGCGGCGCCCGTTCACAAACCAAGTGGGCGTACCTTGAACCCCGGCGGCCACGCCGGCATCGAAGTCGCGGCGGATGCCGGGAAGCGTCTGGCGGGATTCCCGGCAGGCAGTGAAGGCATCCTCGTCCAGGCCAAGGGAGCGCGCAATGGACAGGAACAGCGCTTCGGGCAGTTCTTCATTGCCCGCGAACAGGGCGTCATGGTACTGCCAGAATTTGCCCTGCTGGTGCGCGCACTGCGCCGCTTCGGCCGCGGCTACGGCTTGGGGATGGACATCGCCCATGGGAAAATCCCGGTACTGCAAACGGACCGCATCGGGATAGCGCCTAAGCAGTTCCTTCATGATGGGCGCGGCCTGGCGGCAGTATGGGCACTGGAAATCACCGAACTCCACAATGGTGACAGGAGCCGCGGCAAACCCCAGGACGGGACTATCAGACGTGACGACGTCAGCCAGCCCGTCTGTCGTGGCCGCCGGAGAGCCGACTATGGCCGTGAACCCGCCGGGCGACTCCTGAGGCAAGAACAGGCCGATGAGTGGGGGCAAACCGAACCACAGCACGGCGATGATGGCCACGCTTATGAACCAGGGCCGCCGGTACCAAGGGCGCAGGTCCTTGAGCGGGGCCACCGGACTCAGCAGGTTGGGGTCGGAATCAGACATATGGATAAATTTCAGTCGGTTCTGCCTTCGGGCGGGCGGCGCAAGTGCCAA
>CAZMHN010000002.1:0-23511 GCA_964566145.1 uncultured Gammaproteobacteria bacterium | reverse complement strand
TGCTCATAGGCATAGGCCAGCCTGAGGAGCTCGCTCTCGCCCAAATGGCGCCCTATGAGCTGGAAACCGACCGGCAGCCCCTGGACGAAGCCGCACGGCACGGACACGGCCGGGACGCCGGCTATGTTGACCGGTACAGTGTACACATCAGCCAGGTACATTTCCATCGGGTCCTGAGTCTTGCTACCCAAAGGAAAAGCGACCGTGGGGGTGGTGGGGGTAACCAGCGCGTCCACCTCCTGGAACGCCTGTTCAAAATCGCGGCGGATGGCGCTCCGTGCGGCTTGGGCCGTTCGGTAGTACGCGTCGTAATATCCCGCCGAGAGCACGTACGTGCCCAGCATGATGCGGCGCTTCACCTCCGCACCCAAGAGCCCGCCTCTCGTCTTGAGGTAGAGTTCCTGCAAAGTGGCAGCATCCTCCGAGCGCCGGCCGAACCGTATGCCGTCGTACCTCGCCAGGTTGGCGCTCACCTCCGACGGGCAAATTACGTAGTAGGCGGCCAGCGCGTATGCCATGCTCGGCAGACTCACCTCTTTGACCGTCACGCCCAGCTTCTCCAGTTCTTTGACCGCTTCTTCAACGCACGAACGGACCTCAGCCTGCAGGCCCTCACCGAAGAATTCCTTGGGTATGCCGACGCGCAGGCCCCTTACCCCGCGCGTCAGTTCCTTGTGGTAAGAGGGTACGGGCGCAACCAAACTCGTGGCGTCGCGTTCGTCCTGACCGGCCATGGCCTCCAGCACGATGGCCGCGTCGGCCACGGTCTGGGTCAGCGGACCGGCCTGGTCGAACGATGACGTCATGGCCAGAAGTCCGAAGCGCGACACGCGGCCATAGGTCGGCTTGATGCCAACCACGCCGCAGAGTGCGGCTGGCTGGCGGATGGAGCCGCCCGTGTCGGTACCCAAAGCCGCGAGACACTCCCCTGCCGCCACGGCCGCGGCCGAGCCGGAAGACGAACCTCCGGGCACGCGCGTAACATCCCATGGGTTCTTGGCTGGGCCATAGGCCGAGTTCTCTCCCGATGAGCCCATGGCGAATTCATCGCAGTTCATCTTGCCGACCATTATGCAACCCTGGCCCAGGAGCCGCGAAACAACCGTAGCGTTGTAGGGGGGTTCATAACCCTCAAGTATCTTGGATCCGGCCGTGGTCGCAACGCCTTTCGTGGCTATCACGTCCTTTACACCCAAAGGCACGCCTGCTAGAGGCCCCGGGTTCTCGCCGCGCGCCAACCGTTCATCCATCTCATCCGCCGTACGGAGCGCGGCCTCTTCCGTGATGCAGGTAAACGCATTCAATTTGCTGACACGGGCCGCCGCCAGGTACGCGGCTACGACCTCGCGGACCGACGCCTGCCGCGACGTTATGGCGGATTGGTGTTCTTGAATGCTTGCGAATCGCATATGGGTCAAACGCGATCCTCGAACACCGGCGGCACGCGCACCGCATGTTCAGTGTGGTCGGGAGCGGCGGCTATCAGGCCTTCAGCCTCTGGCCATTCGCGCACCGAATCGTCGCGTAACGACGCAACCGTGCCCGACGCGCCCAGCGCCTCCGGAGCGAGCTCCTGAAGCTTGGCCACGTAATCCACAATTCCCTTGAGTTCACGTGCGTATCGCTCAACTTCTCCGCGTGACAACTCAAGCCTGGCCAAAGCGGCCAGGTGTTCGACGTCGTGTTGGGAAAACCGTACCTCTGCTGAGTTCATATGTTGTGCAGTATAACCGGCCGCATGAACCATGACAAAAAGCTACCCGACGAGTTTACGGAATGAAGCTTCGTCCAGCACTGCCACGCCAAGCTTTCGGGCTTTGTCCAGCTTGCTCCCCGGCTCGGTCCCAGCCACTATGTAGTCCGTTTCCTTGCTTACGCTCTCGCTTGTACTGCCGCCTCGCTCGCGGACCAAAGCCTTGGCCTGATCCCGCGTCAGGGAAGAAAGCATACCTGTGAGCACGAAAGTCTTTCCGGCCAACGGCCCCTGGGCCTTGGGCGCGGCCGAAACGACTTTGAGCCCGACGGATTTGAATTTTTCTATCAACTTCCGATTCGCTTTAGCGGAAAAGAAATCCGCCAGACTTTTGGCCACTACGTTGCCTACGTTCGGCACAGCCTCGAATTCCTCCTCTGTCGCGGACATCACCCTGTCGAGCGTACCGAAGTGTTCGGCCACGTCGCGCGCCGTCTCCTCGCCTACGTGCCGAACGCCGAGGCTGTTCAAAAAACGCTCGAGGGGTATGGAACGGCGCGCCGCCACAGCCCCAACCAGGTTCTCCGCCGACTTCTCGCCGAAACGCTCCAGCTGAACCAGGTCTTGCGCCGCCAGGGTAAAAAAATCCGCCGCATCCTGCACCAGGCCCGCTCCCACAAGCTGATCCACGATCCTTGGCCCCAGCCCGTCAATGTCAAAAGCCGCGCGTGACGCAAAATGGTACAGCCCCTCGCGTGAACGCCCCGAACAGCGCTGGTTCGTGCAATAGTGCGCTACTTCGCCTTCGCGCCGCACCACCGGGCTGGCACAGACAGGGCATGTGCGCGGCATGACGAATCGTTTCTCTTTGCCGGTGCGCAAACGTTTCAACGTTTCGACGACGTCCGGTATTATGTCTCCGGCCTTTTGAATAATGACGGTATCGCCTATGCGTACGTCCAGCCTGTCCACTTCGTCCTGATTATGGAGCGTGGCGCGCGACACCGTAGTGCCGGCCACCCGCACAGGCTCGAGCACGGCCACCGGCGTGAGCACTCCCGTCCGTCCGATCTGAACGATAATGTCCTTAACTTTGGTCGTGGCCTGTTCCGCCGGGAACTTATAGGCCAGCATCCAGCGCTCGGCCTTGCCCACCGACCCCAAGCGCCGCTCCTGCGCCAGGTCGTTCACCACGAAAACCGCGCCGTCGGTCTGATACGGCAACGCTTCACGCTTCTTCTCCCAGTCTTTCACGTACGCGGCGGCGGCGGCCACATCTTTGAGCTCACGGCAGTACGGGCTGGTTTTGAACCCCAGGCCCTTGAGCATGGCGTGCACCTCGGCGTGGGTCTTTTGTCCGCAGTCGGTCATCAGCTCGAACGCATAGAAATCCATCTTCCGGCCGGCGGCGACCTTAGGGTCGAGCTGGCGGATGGAGCCGGCGGCCAGATTCCGCGGATTCGCAAACGGCGGCAGGCCTTGCCGCTCCTGCTCGCGATTGATGCGTTCGAGTTCGGCCTTGCTGATGACAATTTCGCCGCGCACGTCGATGCGCTTCGGCAAGGCGCGGCCGACGTCTTCCAAGCGCAGAGGTACGCTCTCGATGGTCCGTACGTTCTGGGTGACGTCCTCCCCCAGCCGTCCGTCGCCCCGCGTGGCTCCGCGGACAAGCAATCCATTCTCGTAAGTCAGCACCATGGCCAGGCCGTCCAGTTTGAGCTCGCCGTAGTACCCGTGCACACGCTCGCCGAGAACTTTTTCGTTGCGCGCCTGCCATTCTTCCACCTCCTCTTCGGAAAAGGCGTCTTCAATCGAAATGACCGGCCGTTCATGCCTGACCTTGGCGAACTCTTTCAACGGCTTGCCTCCCACCCGCTGGGTCGGTGAATCCGGCGCCACAAACTCTGGGAATTCCTGCTCCAGGCGCACCAGCTCGTGCTTCAAAGAATCAAGCGCGGCGTCCGAAATCTCCGGCTTGTCGAGCACGTGGTACAGGTACCTATGACGGTGTATCTCCGCCCTGAGCTTGGCGATGCGCTGTTTAGCCTCTGCCTTCGTCATAGGAACGTTCAAGGACAGGCCTCGATCACTCCCTTGGTGAGCGAGCACTCGGTAAAAATGGTGTAATCAAAGAACCCGGCCTGCGGTATGACTTCAGGCAGTACGACCGAAACGGCCTGGCGCGCGTCGGCCACCTCCCCGGCCGCCGTGATGCGAATCTCGGTCGGCAGGGTGTACAGCGAACCGCCTGCATCCAAACCAGTGAAAGCTTCAAGCCTCAAGTCGCAAATGTCCGCAAACAGGGCTCTGAGACGCACCCGCGGATAATCGCCGTCCAGGTTCACTATCACACCGGAGGCGTCGGCACCCGCGAAGAAATCCCGGCGCGACGCGGTTTGGGACGTAGCCACCTCCCAGCCCGACTGCAGCACTTCCAGCCACCCGTACCCCTCTCCGGGGCATGTGGCGGGGTTGGTGTTCCAAGTCAATCTGACGGAGGCGGCCTGACTGCCTGGCGTATCCGGGTCGAACAGCACCACCTGGGCCGTTTCATTCTCACGCACGGTCTGAACGAAGCTGGCTTCGCCCTTTTCGGCCGAACGCCACCACGTCCCGTTGCTCGCAGGCGTGGACACGGTATTGTTCCAAGCGTCCGCGGCATCCCCTTCGTTCACCGTCAGGTTGCCGTACTCGCCCTGCTGGCGGTACAGGTACAAACCCTGCTCCAGAGCGCTCTCGGCAGTATAGAACGCCAGGATGCCGCGATCGCTCGTACCGGTAATGCGAAGCTCCCTAAGGACGAGCGCGGACACGGTGAGACCGGCGGCCAAAATGGTGGCAAGCACCATGAGCATTAGAAGAAGAGCAAGGCCCGGTCTGGTACGATACATCAGGGCGCGCATACCTAGCGTTGATACGAACGGTTAGACACAGTCGTCTGTACGAACATGGAAGCCACTGGTTGATTGACGGCCACTTGGCTCTGGGCCGATAGCACCATGGTAACGCGCGGCTGTACGTTCGGAACCGTGCCGCAATCCACTCCGCCGGACCCGCAAGGCACGAACGGGCTGGAAGACGGGACTACATAGAACCGTACGTTCTGAACGGTCACGTCATCAGACGTCAGGGGTTCAAAGCTACCCGATACGCCCCGCGTCATCTCCATGCGGTTGGAAGTTGAATTGAAACGGAACCTGACGCTCTGACCCAGGGCGTCGATGAGCGCCAATTCGGTCAACGGTTGCACTACTCCGCTCACATCAAGCACGATCCCCTGCGAAACGTAATAACCGTAATCTATGGTGCCGGTATGCACTTCCCGTACGATGGTTTCAACAGTGCGCCTGAGGTTGGCCTGAACCAGCTGGTTAGCGTATACCCGCTTCTGCGCGCGTGACACGGTGCCGAAGATGTCCACGGCCCCGGTGATGACGACGGCCAAAAGCGTCACCACGACAAGGAGTTCGATGGTGGTGAAACCCCGAGGCGGCCTGACGGACAAGGGCAATGACGGATTACGGAACATACGGTGCAAACCTCCAGTTATACAACCAGCCTTCGGCCGCGATCGAACGGTCTTTGGATCCGTCGAACCACTGTACGGCCGAGATGACCCTCACCCCTACTTTCACGAATCCGCTGGAACATGTGGCCTGGTCCCTGCGCTCCTGATTGCCTGGGAAATTCCGGCAAATGGGATACAAGGTTATCAGGCGGCGGTAAGGCGTAAGGTCCTCGTTGGCCGGCGCCGGACTTTCCAGCGACTGCCGGTACAGCCCCCGGTCGCGGTTTCGCCTGAGCTGGGCCGTAGCGTCGGTCAGGGCGTTGGGCGTGAAATCTATTGTCCATTGCAAAGTGTTGGAGTTTAGTATGGCAATAGCCGTTACGTCGCTCCCGCTCACGAATCCGGTGTCCCAGGCATTGGCCTGGCCGCTGTCGCCAGCCCTGCCCTGGAGCCAGTTGGCATCCCGCGCCGCCCGCACCGCTTCTATGCCCTCACGCGCCAGATTCGTGGCAATGATGCGGCTCTCGGTCGCCTCCGAGCTGGCCACGTTGGAAGCGGTCAAAGCGACCACCGCCACCAGGCCGGTCAAGAGCGCGCCAATGGCGACGATGCCTTCAAGCAATCCCTGTCCGGCGCAATTCGTACGCATACCCGCTAGTTTATGTCGCCTATAGTTACCAAGCCGGTCGTGGCAGTTACAGTCACGGTCACCGTCTTGTTCGTATCCAAATGCCTCAATTGCACCGTGAACCCGCCCCGGTTCGTGGAAGGGTTCTGGTTGATATGCCGTTCGGCGTAGGGCGGACTCAGAACGTAGTCCACTACGGTAAAGGTGCAATCAAGGCCCAGGCCTATCTCATCCACGCACAGGTCCTCTATCTCCACCTTGCTCGGCATGACAACCTCCTCCTGCACATCATCGCCGGTCAGAATGTAATCCGGGTTGTTCGGCGCGGGCTGATGATCGGAAAAAAAGATGAACGAAGTCTTGAATTGGTCGTCTACGTGCACGCCCCATCCGCCGCGCGGTACTGTGAACATTCCTCCGTTGTCGAAAGTCCTGCCGGCCAGGGCGTAAGCCTGCGCCTGCTCAATGTATCCGGCCACCGTCAGCGCCCCCTCCTTCAGTTCGTCGCGGCTCCTGCCGGCGCGGAAATTAAGCACCAGTATGACGGCTATGGTCATAAAGATGGAAATCGCCACAGTCAGGTCTATGAGAGTGAACCCCAGCCTTCGCCAGTGCGTTAGTGTCATGCGTTCACTCATATACCGCCTATGAACCGAACGTACATCTGCGCGAGCTCGTCTCCCCAAACAAATGCCACCACGGCCGCCGCGGTCAGGAACGTGCCAAATGGGATTTGGCTCTGCCAGGTGGCGCGCGACGAAGCTATGAGACCAAGTCCGGCCAGGGCGCCGGCAACATAAGCCAGGAGCAGCGCCGTGAGCACGCCAGGCCAGCCTAAGCCCAAGCCCAGCCACGCGCCCAAACGCACGTCGCCCTCCCCCACCCACCGGCCGCGCGACACCAAGCGCTGGAACCAGAAAAACCCCGCCGCGCCCAGCGCCGAAATTGCCAGACCGGCCCACGACACGTCACGGAACAGGTTCAGGACTCCCACGGCCACCGCGCCGGAAACGGTCAGGTGGTCAGGCAGCACTCCGAACTTCGCGTCAGTAGCGAACATGGCCAGCGCGAAACACCCGAACACGGCGAAAGTGAAGGCGGTAAGCCAGTCGCCCGCCGCGCCATACTTTATGTATGCCATGGCAAAGAGCGCCGCGCCGGCCCCTTCGACTAACGGGTACTGCCAGGAGATGCCCGCATGACACGCAGCGCACCTGCCCCTAAGCCATATGAACGACATCAGCGGTATATTCTGGTACCACCGTATCTCGCTGTGGCACGCCGGACAACGCGAGCGTCCGCCCAGGCTCTCACCCTTGGGTAGCCGCAGGACCACCACGTTGATGAAGCTCCCGAAGCACGCCCCCAGCACCGCCGCCAAGATGATGTACATACCCGGCATATACCCACAGTGTAGCACAAAAAGGCCTCGAATTTCGGGCCTTGGGGCGCTCACGGCCGGCCCTCTACAGACTACGGATCAGGACACACTCCGCCGGTAGCCGCATACATGCCGTTGTGGTCTATGCAGTTGACGCCCGGAGGCAAACTGCCGGTCCTGTCTT
The DNA here is from genome assembly GCA_964566145.1 of uncultured Gammaproteobacteria bacterium. Classification (GTDB taxonomy): domain Bacteria; phylum Patescibacteriota; class Patescibacteriia; order Veblenbacterales; family UBA10138; genus CAZMHN01. Next base: position 16,117 of record CAZMHN010000002.1, on the reverse strand, counting down.
CCAAGAAGAACGAGATGACGTAGTTAGAATCGGTTGCCTCGTATGAGTACACGTTATCCGGCTCTTCACTCGTCAGGGGCGGGGTCGGCGGGGGCGGCACTTTGACCATGAACACTTTGCCTCCGGCAGTAGCGGCAAAACCGTTATCGGCACTCAGAGTGGCGCGCTCCGCTACGCCCAAATTGCCGTTCTGCTCCTGGCCGTTGATGGTCCCGTACGGGTACTGGTTCATCTCCCCGAAATAGAACTCAAGTGCGTTCTGTATCTGTTTCACGTTGGCTATGCGTTGGGCGTCCCTGGCGCGCCGCCTGGCAGTCGTGAACGAAACCACGGCCAAGGTGGACAAGATGCCGATGATGGCTATGACCACCAGGAGTTCGATGAGCGTAAAGCCGGGCAAGGTGCGCCGCGTATTGTATCGCAGATGGTTCACGTTACGTATGGTACCACAAGGAAAGCTCCGAACCAACCAATCGAATGTCCCGGCCACTCACCTACAGACCCCTGCCACAAAGGCCGGGGTCTGTAGGTTTCTTGCACTTCTTGAAAACCCTATCACTACTGGATGCCGGCCGGAGTAGCGTTGTGAGCACCTGCAGCTAAGCCGCCTGTCACCCCTTCCAGGGTAAAGGCGATCATGTAGCTCTCTGTGGATGCCGCACAGGTCGTAGGCGCCGCAGATGTCGCACTGCAGTAGGCGTACGCGTTACCTGCTGGAGGTGTTGGCGCAGCCGGTACGAGTCCCATGTAGGTGGTGCCCCCGGCGTCACACGTGGCGCCGAAACCGTCCTCGTCCAAGCACAGGTAGTTACCTGCGCCCAGGTTGGCGGCAACGCCAAGCGAGGGGTAGCCGTTCTGGTCCCCGAAGTAGAGCTCGAGAGCTGTCTGCACCTGTTTGACGTCCGAAACGCGCTTGGCGTCCCTGGACTTCTCGCGGGCGCTGTTCAAAGCTACGACCGCCAAGGTGGACAGTATGCCGATGATGGCGATGACCACCAAGAGTTCGATAAGAGTAAAACCTTTTCGTTGTACCATTTGTTTCACCTCCTTTCTGCGGGCGGACCTCATGGACCCGGCCATTCCCTGTTCAAGGAACAGCGCAAGCTCCCGGTCCGAAGCATAAACATTTAGCTTGTAAACCGTGCATTGACTAGTATAGCACAAATGAGGGCTCGTGTCGACCAAAAAAGCTACACATTACCAATGGATTGGTAGATGGGCAAAATGATGGCGGAAACCATGAGCCCCACCGCCACGCCCAGCAGTATCATGATCATCGGTTCAATCAGCGTGACCAGGCTTCTGACCATGTTCTCGGCCTCGCGGCTGTAAAAATCGCCCAAACGGTTCAGGATTTCCTCAAGGCGGCCTGTCTTCTCGCCGACCACGAGCATCTGCGACACCATGGTTGGCATGGCGTCGGATTCCACGAAAATGGTGGATATGGAATTGCCCTCCTCGACCTCCGCTATGGTCCGGTTAATCAGGTCCTGGTAGATGACATTGCCCACCACGCCTGACACCACCTCCAGTCCCTTGGTCAGGGGCACGCCGCCCATAAGCAGGGAGGCCAGGGACCTGGTGAAACGCACCAGGTAAATGTGCCTGAACAGCTTGCCGAAAACCGGAACCTTTAGCTGGAAACGGTGCCAAAGGATGCGTCCCACTCCCTGCTTGGTTCCCACGCGCAACCCGATGACCAGCCCAATCAGCAAGATGATGACCAGCCACCAAAAGTGCTGCAGGAAATCGCTCGTACCAATGAGAATCCGCGTAGCCAGTGGGAGCTTGGTTCCCGTTTCCTTGAGAATGCCGGTGAGCTTCGGAACCACGAACACCATCATGATGAATCCGACCACCACCAAGCCTGAGAGTATGAACACGGGGTAGATCATGGCCCCCTTTATCTTGCTCATGAGGTCGTAGTTCTTCTCAGATTCGTCCGCCAGGTAGTTCAATGTCTCGTCCAGCCGCCCGCTCGTCTCTCCGGAACGCACCATGTTGATGTAGAAGTCGCTGAATACGTCGGAGAACTTGGCCAAGGCGGCGGAAAGCTTGACGCCGCCCTCCACTTCGTCGGCGATGTCGGAAATGATTATCTTCAAGGTGTCGTTCTGCGTTTGGTTCATGAGTATGCGCAAGGACTGCACCAAAGGCACGGTCGCAGACACCATGACTGCGAGCTGGCGCGAGAAAACCACCAGATCCTTGGGCTTGACCCGGTTGAAAAACTTGAGGGACAGCTGGAACACGCCGCGCTCCTCGCGCTCCTGAAGGTACAGGGGCGTCAGACCCCGTTCCGACAGCTCATCCAGCGCCGCCTGTTCGCTCGGAGCCTCCACGGCCCCTTCCGTAGTATGGCCGACGGCGTCCTTGGCGCGAAAATCGTACAGCGGCATATGAGCGTTACCGGCGGACCAATGATTCGAAAACTTCCTGATCAAGCGCGTACCCCTGGGCCTCTTCGTACCTCACCTCGCCGGTCTTTACGAACTGCGCCAGCGAATGATCGAACGCCACCATGCCTTCCTCCCGAGAGGTCAGGAGCAGATTCTGCAGCTGGTAGTCCTTGCCGTCCCGTATAACCGATTTCACGGCCGGATTGGCCACCAACACCTCGGTCACGAGCACGCGCCCGCCGCCGACGCGGGGTACGAGCTTTTGTACGGAAGCGGCCAGGAGCGAATCAGCCAGCTTGGCCCGGGCCGCCATCTGCTGGTCCGGCAGGAAGCTGCCGATTAGCTGTTCCACCACTTTGACGCACGAATCAGCTTCCAGGCACGCCAGCACGAGTTTGCCGCCGAGCGCCAGGTTCAAAGCCGCCGACGTCACGGCGCTCGTCGGCAAGCGCGAGAACGCCACCACGTCGACATCCTCATTAGGCAGGGATTCTATGGCCTCGTCCCAGCTCAGGACGTCCGTGCCCACTTCGCGCTGGTCTACAATGCTCTGTTCCCCAACCAGCACGTATTCGATGGGTTCTTCCACGGTCGCAATATGCCGGACGCGGGAACGATTCACCGCCTGCAGCATGGCCATCAGGGTGGTTGTCCGGCCTGAACCGAACGGCCCGGCCACCAACACCAATCCCCGTTCCGCCTCCACCAGCCTCTCAAACACCGGCGGCAACCCAAGCTCGCGCAGACCCTTCAGATTCGCCGGCACGAAGCGTATGGCTAGCTCCGGCAGTCCTTTCTGATAGAACGCGGTAATGCGAAGCCTCAAGCGGTTGCCGAACGTCCGCCCGACCGTCACCTGTCGTTCCTGTTCCATGTTCGCGCGCTGTTGCGGCGTCAGGAGGAATCCCAAAACCGCCTCCAAGAACTCCGGCGTCACTATCTGTTCCTGTGTCAGCACCTCCAACTGGCCGTCGCGGCGCATGACCGGCTGGCTCCCGGCCCGCAGGTGCAAATCTGAAACCTGCTGCCCGGCCAGGTTCATGAGCAGGTTCTGCAGGATGGCCGTTTCTGTTGATGACATTACCGGATGATAAGTTAGCGCAGGCAGGCGGTGACCTTGGCCACCACCTCCGACGGCAAAAAGTGGGCCTTAATAAGGTAATCGGCCGCACCCAGATTGCGTGCCTGTTCGACCGAGTCCTGAGTGCTTGAATTCGTCAGTATGATAACGGGGATGCCCTTGGTCGCTTCATCCGACTTTAGGGCCTTGAGCACTTCCAGCCCCCCGAGCTTCGGAATGTCCAAATCAAGCAGCACCGCGAGCGGCAATAGCTCCCTGACGAGCGCCAAGCCCTTTTCTCCGTCAACCGCGGCTTTGACGCTAAAACCCTGTTCCACGAACTTGAGTTCGTAGAGCCGCTGTAGGAAACTGTCATCCTCGACTATGACTATGTTGCGCTCTTCCGGCATAAGCAGTTATGTGTTAGTCACGCTCAGTACCTCTTCGACAGTAGTATGTCCCTGCAACACTTTCAAGAGCCCGTCCTGTTGCATGGTTACCATCCCCTGCCGCTTGAATTCCTCCCTGACGGCCGACGGATTCAGTCCCGACACGATGATTTGCTGGAGTTCCGGCGTGTTGGCCATGGCCTCAGCGATGACGAGCCGCCCCTTATAGCCGGTGAAATCACACCGGGCGCAGCCTTCGCCGCGCATGAACTTCCACGGTTCCTTCGGCACGGTCTTGGCTATGTCCGGCGGCAGGATTTGGAACGACTCGCGCATCTGCTTCAAGAGCTCCGCCGGCACCTGTACTTCCTTGGCGCAATATCGGCACGTCCGGCGCACCAGCCGCTGCCCTACCACCACGTTCAGCGTGGAAGCGATGAGAAACGGCTCCACGCGCATGTCTATGAGGCGCGGGATGGCGCCGAAGGCATCGTTAGTGTGCAAAGTTGAGAGCATGATGTGCCCGGTCAGCGCCGCGTGAATGGCCAGCTCGGCGGTTTCCACGTCGCGCACCTCGCCCACCATGATGATGTCCGGGTCCTGCCGGAGAATGGACCTGAGGCCCGAGGCGAAGGTCAGCCCCACCTCGGGATTCACCTGTGACTGATTCACGCCTTCCAGGTAATACTCGACCGGATCCTCAAGCGTGATAATGTTAGAACCCTCATCATTCAGCATGTTGAGAGCAGTGTAAAGCGTGGTCGACTTACCGGAACCGGTCGGCCCGGTGACCAGGAACATGCCCTGGGTTTTCTTCAAGCTTCCCAGCACGACCTCCAGCGTTTTGCCGGTGAACCCGAGCTCTTCAAAGCTCCTGAGGCCGCCGGAACTGTCAAGCACGCGGAGCACCACCTTCTCGCTGTTAAGTAGGGGCATTATGGAAACGCGAAAATCAATGGTCTTGCCGGCCACGTTCAGCCGGATGCGTCCGTCCTGAGGTACGCGCGTTTCGTCTATCTTGAGGTTCGCCAGCACCTTGACGCGTGAAATGACCGCGGCGTGGATGTACCGCGGCAGAACGATCGAGGTGTGAAGAATGCCGTCGATGCGATACCTGACACGCGTCTCGTCTTGAGCAGGCTCAATGTGTATGTCGGACGCGCCGCCCTCGACGGCGTGCCGGAAGATAACGGCCACCATCTTAGCGACTGGCGCCGTCTTCACCACCTCCTCAAGCTTGCCGGTAAGCTCGGCGGTGGGAGACTCGGGAAGCTCCTGGAACTTCTCCCCCGCCAGATTCAAAGCCGCCTTCACCTCGCTCGACAGGCTGCCGTAGTATTTGAAAGCGCTCTGCAGTCCCTGCGGCGTAGTTACGTGATACTTCAGCTTCCACCCCTGCTCGCGACCCATGAACTCCAAGGCCTCAATGGCCTTGAAGTTCCCCGGGTTCACCATGGCGACCGACACCGTATCGCCGGCCCGCTCGAACATTACCACCTGATAGTTGTCAGCTAATTCGAACGGCAGGAGCTGTACCACTTCCCGGGGCAGTTCCCTGTCGACCAAATCCACATACGGCATGCCGAAAAGCTGACCCTTCGCCTGGGCGACGCCTTCCTGGGTCACGACATTCTCTTGCGTGATGTAATCCTCGAAGCTCTTGCCCGATTCAGCCGCCGCACGCTCAAGCTCCTTCACCCTCAAGGGGTCAAGGAGCTTTTTGGAAACCAATACGTCCTGTAGCTGGAGGGTGAGCCTTTCCTTCAGCATAGCCGCTCGCCGGCGAGCTGGCGCTTATCCTGCCAACCCGCCGAACAATTCGACTGAAGCTAATCGATGATTCCCCGCTCTGTTATGGTGTGGCCACCGGCGGTCAGCGTGCCGGTAGACCCTTCGGTCGCAAATCCGATGGTGTAGGCGGCGGCTCCGGCGGCGGCGGTGAACGCTGGCAGGCAGGGCGCAGCGTTCGCTCCGGTACACAGCGTGCTGGTCGAAAGCGGATCCGAGATGGTGCCTATCCCGCCCATAAAGTCAGCCAGACCCAAGTTGCCGGTGCCCGTGCAAACGTTCACGGCTAGGGCTGCGTTACCGCAGTTGTTAGTGGCGCCGGCCGGGAAGTCATAGGTATTGTACGTATCGAAGTAGAGCGCCATGGCAGTCATGAGCTGCTGAGCGTCCGCCACGCGTTTCGCATCCCTGGACTTGATACGGGCGTTGTTAAGGGCCACCACGGCGAGCGTTGAGAGCAGACCGATGATGGAGATGACCACCAGGAGCTCAATCAGGGTGAATCCTGATTTCCGCCTGGCTTGCTGAACGTTAGGCATAGTGATATTGCTTAATGCTTAGTGTAGGTTAGCGTTCTCCCTACGGTTCGTAAGTTTCAAAAGGATTGCTGTTGCCGCGTACCCGCACTTCAAGCGGCACTTCGCCGAACACCTTCAGGTTTATCAGCCGCGGGTCCTGCAGTATGGAACGATCGAAACCCTCTGTCGGCACGGGCATTGATACGCCTGGTATTTCCGGCACGGTCTGAACCGGCACTATAGGCGTGACTGCTGGTGTTGGTTTGGCTAGGAACGAACGGTACACGACCACTCCTATTATACCCCAAACCACCGCCAAGGCACCACTCAGGACCAATACGCGTTTGGAGCTCAATCTTTTGCGTGCCAACATACCTTCTAGACTGTTACCGTAGGTACGGACTCTTAAGATTCAGGTTGAAACCTGTAAATCCGACGCTCTGCTGACTGGATTTACTGGTGAATGTGAGCGAGGTCAGGGTCATAGCGCGCAAGCTCTCTTCTGTGGCGGCGATGAACTTCTTCAGCTGTTCGTACGTGCCCGGCCCGAGCGTAAGGGTAAGCTGAAGCTCTTTCAATTCCGGGCCGGAGGCGGCTCCCTGTTCGCCCAGATTTACCCCGACCACTTCACCTTGGCTATCACGGACGACCCTGCTCTCCTGAGCGTCTTGGGGCGCGTCAGCCAGCCCCAACGATTCAATCTCAAAGCCAGTGAACTCGGCCAGCCCCTCAAGCTGGGCCAATAGGTTAGGAATGTCCTTGCCCTTGGGCAGAAACAGATCGAGCCTGGTGAAATCAGTGGCGGTCAGCTTGCCGTATTCGGCCTTGAGTTCGCTGAGAGTGGCTATCTGCTCGTTGACCGAGAGTTTGGCTGCGGCGTAGGTCGCGGGGTCGGGCAAGGAGCGATACTTCTGCCATTGGGGCCGCAGGAGGAAGAACCACCCCAAGAGGAACACCGCGACCGCCACGCCTATGGCAGGTACGAATATCGGCGTGCTGTTGATGCGCGACCGGCGCTTCGGGACTTCTGATACTGACCTTTGTGGTACTGGCATATGGCAATGCGCTAATCGCTGGTGTCCGTCTGGAACAACCCGGGGTCGACGCTCACCGTCATGGTGAATCCGATGGCCGTAACCACCGGCGTCAATTTCTCGCGTTTCAATCCGGCCAGCTCAACCGATTGCACTCCCGCAGCGGTTTCGAACGCCTTCAGCTGCCGGGCTACCTCGGTGTAGCTCGGCGCAAGCCCGGATAGCGTCAGCTTGCCCTTCTCGTCCGCGGCCAGTGACTTGAAACTCACCTTGGCCACGGCATTGGCCTCAATCAGGGCGAAGAGCTTGGTCCAGGTGTTGCGCTCATCAAGAAGTTTCCCCGTCAACCCCAGCCGGTCTTTCAGGGCCAGGGCCGTCTCGGTTTGGGCGCGCATCACTTCAAGCCTCTGTTGCATTTCGGTTATCTCAGCCTGCAAGCGCTCCTGCTCGGCCGCCTTGCCGTCGACATACACCCGGAATCCGAAGTACCCTGCCCCCACCACTAGCAATGAAGCCACGAAGGTGGTGAGCAGAACACCGACGACTCTGTTCGGACGCTCAGCCCTCTCACCCAAAGGAATAAGGTTCACTTCAAGCGTGCGCCCGGTGGGAGGCGCGCCACCGCCGGGACGCATGGGCCGCGGCGGCACTGCCGGCGGCGGGGGCGGCGGTACTGGCTGTTTTCGCTGCTCTACCCTGGGCGGAGGAGGCGGAGGCGGTTCGCGCTTGGGCGGCGGAGGGGTCGGGGGCGGTGCGGAAACGGGCGATTCGCCGCTATCGGCGCGCGCCAGGTTGTCCTTCAGAGCAGACACGAGCTGCTGCCACCGCGGGGATGGCGCCGGCACGCTCGCTCCTGACGCATCCGGCCCCGGCGCACCCGGCTTAGAGTAACGCATAGCTTCCTCGCCGCCCTTCTTGGCGCGCAAGTCATCCTCTCTGTCCCTCAGCTCTTCAGGCAATAGATTTATATCAGACATATACCGCTCCTTTAGAGCAACGGCCTCATGGCTAAGCCTATGGCGGTTGAGAACTGCGGCCCTATCTCATCGAGCACAGGTTTCAGCTCCACAGGATAGGACACTCGGGCCCATGGATCCCCCACGTACACCTTGACCTGGAACAAGCCCTCCAGGTACTGCGGCAATTGCGGCAGGAACGAGGAGCCGCCCGTCAGCACTATCTTCTCGATCGGACGGGTGGACTGGCTTTGGTACAAGCTGAAGTTGTACTTGATTTCGTTTATCACAGGGGAAATGGTGCCTTCGATGGTCCGGGGGATGCCTCCGGCTGAAACAGAGGTGGCGTTCAAGCCGATGTCGCGCTTGAACTGTTCGGCACGCTTCAAATCAACGTTCAGATTATGGGCGATGGCTTTGGTCATGGTCAGGCCGCCGACGTCTATGCTTCTGTTGAGTATGGGAATGCCGTCCTCAATGACGCAAATGTCGGTTGTGACCGCGCCGATATCCACCACCATCACCACCTCCTTGGCTCCGCCCACCAGACTGCGCTCCAGGGCGAAGGCTTCGGTCTCAAGGCTCAGCAGTTCCAGATCTGCACCCTTGAACACGCCCAGATATTTCTTCACCACGTTCTGGGGTGCCGCCGTCAGAAGTACCCGCGTATTCTTTGGCTTCGGTTTCGCCTGATCATCGACAGCCTTGCCGTCTCCCGCCGGCGCCTGAATCCCACTGCCGAGGAACTTCCAATCGAGTATCATTTCCTCCAACGGGAGCGGCACGAATTTCCTGGCCTCCCAGCGGATGGCAGCGGCCAGCTCCTTTTCCGACATGGCCGGAAGGGTGATGACCGAACTGAACACCGTAAAGGTCGGCAGTGCGGCACAGGCGCGGTTAGTGGTGGTGCGGGCCTGCTGACAAATGGCCTTCAAGGTGGCTACGATGCGCTGCAAATCGCGCTCGGCATCCACCTTCATGACGTCACCTGTGTACTCCGCCCGTCCGTACGTTACGAGCCTGGGAGTACGATTCGGGCCCGCCGTAAGTTCCACCACCTTGATGCTGGCGGTGCCTACGTCTATGCCAAGGTAAGATTTCTTTCTTGAAAAAAGCCCCATAAGGTTGAGTTCGGTTGTGTTTGGTTGCGCCGGCACTCAGTCAAATAACTTTGGTCCGGACCCGGTCCGTGAAGTCAGCCGCAAAACGCAGCCGAATTACCATACTATTGTACCAGTTTTTAGGCTTGATGTCGAACAGCTGATTATGGGGTACGGAACTGCCAGGTCGGCAGACTTTGCAGGATGTTGGCAAAGCCGGGGGGCGTATTCAACAGGATGCGTCCGTCGGCCACCACGCGTTCCGATGGCTGTCCCGCCGCACTGTAGGTGCGGTTCAGCAACAACTGCTTGGCTATGACCGCGCCAAAAACGTTCAGCTGAGTCGGTGAAGATCCGCTGTTGAAGGACCCGCCGCCCGAGGACGTGCCCGCAACGTAGAACGCGCCCACGATCTGACCGACGCCGCCGGCCACGGTTACGTTCCCGCGCACGAGCCAGCCTGCCGAGGCAAGGGTGCGAATGGCGGACCCCGAAATAGGCGCTGCTTGATAGGTAATGTCGCTCTGTATCGTCAGGTTGCCGTCCACAACGAAGAGTCCGGCCCCGCTGCCGCTGGCGGCGGCGGCGTTCAAGAATTGAGCCGGCTGGTCCACCGTCAGGTTGCCCTTCACGTAGTAAACCTGTCCTCCCAGTTCCGCCGAATTGCCGCCCAGCACTCCGTTCAGCGTGGCGTTCCCGGTAGTCACTTGCACCGTATGGCCGTAACTGTTCGTCTGGCCGTCCTGCACCTCGCTGCCGCTCAGCCGGTGCGTCAGGCCGTAATAGTCGAATGCTCCGACTTGCGGCTGTTGCGATTCGCTGGCCTGCGGGTACAGTATCTGTCCAAAGGTCGGGTTTACGGTCGTAAGGCCCGGAGGTCCTGGTTCGGCAATGAAATTCTCTATCACCCTGGGCTGCGCCGAAGTGCCGCCGCCCAAAATTAGGTAGGTGGCGTTGAAGCTCCCTTCCGGAGGCGAGTAGGTGGCGCGGATGTTGCCGCCGGAGTATATGCTCCCCTCTTCCACCCCTACGTAGGGCTGGCCGCAGGCCGTGACCAGGTTGTAGCGGATACGGTATTGCGTGGTACCGCAGCCTTCCACCGCGAAGCCCACTGCATTGTCCACGCCGGGCAGAAGATCGTTCAAGGTAATGTCCGGACTGTTCACTCCCGGGGACAAACTGCCGCCGTACGTGGCCGGGTTGCCCGCCGCGTTCGCGTCCGCGGAAGGATTGTCGGTTGTGGAGCACGCCCCGCGGAACCTGATGTACGCGGAGCTTGTTTCAATGGAGCCCGACTCAATGGGGAAGGTTGCGGAATCGCCGTCATCGGCCGTAGCATAGGTCGTATCGTTCGGACCGGGGTAGTAAAGCGTACGCGTATGCACGATAGCGAACGTATCGGTGTCCCCGCCGGTGGCTGTCTGCGCCCCGTCATTCACCGTTACGACTACATACTGTCCGGCGGCCTCAAGCGTACAGCTGGCGTCCCAGTCGAACGCGCAGTTCCAGTTGTTGGGAGCGCCGGTACAGTACGCGGCCGGCGACAAGCCTGAAGCTATGCTGGTGGCGCCGGTCGTGCTTCCCTGAACCGGTCCGTAATACAATCCGAAGCTGAGGGACTGCGTGGCGTTAGGATCCGATACCGACCAGGTGATGGTGCCGATCCGGTCCACCGGATTCGGACTGATGTCGGCCGAGATGATGGTAGGCAGCGTGTTCACGGTAAACGTCCACACCGGCCCGCTGGTCGTTTTACTGGTAGAATCCACCGCCGCCACTTGCCACTGGTATACTTGGCCGGCTACGAACGTCCGATTCTGCGGCGGACCGTAGTTCACGGTAGCGTTCGGGTCAGGCAGCTGGTTCGTAATGGTACCGTCCAGATCCGCCGGCACGCTCAAAGCCTGGTTGGGCTGGGAAATGTACACGCGGTAAGTGAGCACGTCACCCGTATCCGGGTCCCCTCCTTTCCAGGTCAGACCGGTACTGGCGGCGGCCACGCTCCCCGTAGCCGGAGAAGGCGTATTGGGAGCGATCGGCGGGCTCCCCACCTGATACGGCGTGCACATGGTGCCGCTGTTGAAAAAATATCCGCCCTGGTTAGGACTCGAAGGATGAGTTACGCCATCGCGGGCCCGGGCCTGGAAGCAGTACGTGGTGTCGGGCTGGAGCGTTACCGGCGAGTCGCACCCCGAACCGAAGGTGAAGCTAGTCGTCAGGTACGAAACACCGAGCTTGCAGTTGCTCCAATTCGTCCCGCCGTTCGTGGAGTACTGAACGTCCCAAGTGGTCACGCCGCTGTTCGGACCCGTACCCGGATTGGGGTAGTCTTCGAGCGTAACTGAAACGCTGAACGGACCGGATTGGTTCGCGAGCGGAGAAGAAGCCAGCGCCACCGGGTTTTGATTGTCGAACTGTATCTGGCCGCTTGATGGTATGAGGGTTGAGGTGACCGTGGTGCTCCCCGAGTCGGTATCGTCGGCCCGCGAGCGGAACCTGTAGCCGGAACCAGCCGTAGCCATGGTGTACGTGCCGCTGTACGTGATGTTGCCCATGCCCGTAGTTGACGGGTTGCCCCCGGGCACGTTGGCCCAGGTACCGTTGTTCTCCGACACCTGCGTGCGGCAGAACGAAAGGGAGTACCCGGAAGCCGCCTGGCAGAAAGTGGTGTAGTCGAACCCGGCGTCATTCGTCCACACGGCCGCGCCATGGCTCGTGCTCGTCAGGCTGGTGGAAAGCGTAAGGCTGGCAATGTTCACCAGCACAGGATCGGATGATACGGATTGGTGGTTGGCTTCATCGTAAGCGTACACGCGAACGGTAAAACTGCCCGCCGTGTTCCAGGTGTGCGTGGCCGTCTGCGCCGTTCCCGAAGCCACGAAACCGCTGCCCGGCATGCGCGTATCGGCAGTACCGTCGCCCCAGCTGAACACGTAGTATATCTGGTCTCCCTCAGGATCGGTAGCGGAAGCGGTAAGCTGACACTGGCTACTCACGGCTCCGGTATATCCTACGCAACTCGTTGCCTGCGCACGTACCACGCGAACATGCCACGCGGCAGCCGTTAGGACCGCGAGAATAGCCAACGTAAATGCTGTTCTTGCAAGTTTCATTCCTGTTCTTCGGTGTCTATGATTACCTCGTACTCAATACGGCTGGCAGTGATGTCGGACAGGCAGTACGTATCGCTTTCAGAAATAACGTCCGCCTCCATGCCTTCGCGTATGTTCTCGAACGGCACTTCTTCGCGCTCAATGACATTCCCGCCGTTCTCCAGTCTCTCCCGCAAATCATCGTTCATGTAACTGGGAACGCGTACCTCTATGACCGGCGTACCGTCCGGCACGACTACGCTCAGCGCATCAAAAGGTTCCCCCGGCTCCGCCTCCACCTGCAGGATGATCTGTCCCGCACCCGCTCTGATGACTCTGCCAGACCTGAGCTGTATGGGCTCGTGTGCTTGCGGACGCGTAGTGCAATCCTCCTGAACGATCCTTGAAATGAACGCTCCCGGTCCTTCCACTGAGTAGGCCGTAAGCATCAGGGCAGTGAAAGCTATTCCCCCGACCACCCACGTCATCCCTGCCCTTCGTCTGGACACAAAGCACTTTGCCGCTAATTGACCGCGGGCTTATTCGGCGGAAGGTTCGTAACCGTAAAAGTCCAGGTCGAATCGTCCAACGGGTTGCCCGCGCCGTCCACGGACTGAACGCGTGCTGTGTGCAGTCCGTTCTCAAGCATGGAACTCCAATCGCCGGAGGACACTGTAAGGCTGGTGGTGCCAGCCGGGAAATTCTTGGTAAGCACCGTGGTACCCAAAGGCCCCGTAACCGTAAGCGTAGTAGCGCCCACTCCGGTCAGGTTGTCAGACAGCGTCGCGCTCATGGCCGGCCGCAGGGCCGAAGCGGTGCCTGCCTTTGGCGGCACCTGGTTTGAAGCTACGGGAGGAGTAGAATCGTACGTTAACTGATCAGGTCCATACGCGACACGCGAACCGTCCAAAGAGTCGCTCCCTACCCCTCCACAGTGGGTTGCGGCCTCGGTAATGCAATTGCCGGCAATGTCCCGGGTATGAAGCCCGTACCAATACACACCATTCGCAGCCGCGGTGTCACTCTGGCTGTAAGCGGTGGGTGCTATATTATCGATGACGCGGGCCCATGCGCCCGGACTACCGCTGACATCAGGGGCGCGCCACAGCTCGAACTCGGACATGGTGCTACCGCCGGTATCGGTCGGCACCGGCGGACTCCAGCTGATGAGCGGCGGCTGAGTCGTGATGGCGCCCGGACCTGAGAAAGCGAACAGCCGCGGGGCCACGTTGTCATATTGGTAAGGCCCGTACGGAGAGCTGCCCGTCGAGGTGTTGCTCGCTCCGTCCTGCGCCCACACGTACAAGGTGTGGGAGCCTGCGGAAGCTGAAATGACCGTACCCGAGGTGAACACCGTGCCCACGGTGGAAGAAGCCGCGCTGTCCCAGTTGTAGCGGGCGGATGATATGCCGTTGGGGCTGGAAACGCCCAAAGTTACCGAGGCAGCGGATGTTTGCCAGCCCGAGGACGTTCCGGGCGTAATGGTGAAAGTGATGACGGCGCCGGCTGTAATGGTATACGTATAGCTGGTAACGGCCGATGAGTTTCCCACCGCATCGCACGTTCTTATCTTCAAGGTGGTGGTGGCGCTGTACGACTTGTTGGACCATACGGCCGAAGAGCAGGTGGGGTCGGAAGGCGTGCCGCCGGCTGATTCAGTGAACCTCAGGCTGACGGCAGTCGTAGGAGAGCCCTGGTCGGCTCCGGCCGAACAAGATACCGACACGCTGCCGGAGTACGAGCCGGTGCCGGGGCTGCATGAGCCTGCGGCCGGAGCGGTGCGGTCGACTATGACATTAGAAGAAGTTGAGCTGACTGCGGAGTTGCGGGCAGGACTGGCGGCGTCATAAGTGTACGAACGATACTGGTACGTGCCTGATGCTAAAGAGGAACCTGGCGACCAGGACGAAACCGCCGAAGAAGCCGGGCTGGCAGCCGCGAACGCCCCGCCGTTCAATGACTGGTACACCAGATAACCCGCTACGCCAGCCTGGCTGTCCGTACCTGCGGTCCAGGTGCAGGTATGGAGTCCGGTGTTGTTGGGATTGGGGGTGCAGGAGGGCTGGCCCGGGGCCGTGGGGTTGGCGTCGTCGTACTGGTACGAACCGAAACTGGCGACTGACTGATTATTGAGGCTATCTGCACCCCACATATACAGCGTATGCGTGCCAGCCGGTGATGAAATGACAGTTCCGGAAGTGAAGACGGTGCCGACCGTAGAAGACGCCGCCACATCCCAGTTGTAGCGGGCCGAGGAAACGCTCGGCGAAGACGGCGTGATTGAGAAATAATCGAAATTGCCGGTGGTGTTCGGGGACGAAGCGCCTACGGCATTGATGACGGTTAAGCCCGCCAGGCTAGGCGAGAACCCGGCTACAGAAGCCGAACCTACAGTGGTCCAGTTCGTACCATTGGTGCTAAAAGCCAATGTATACGTCGAACCGCTCTTGGTGGCTCGGACATAATTAGTAGCTCCCAAGGTAACGCTTCCAGGACCAAGCAACTGTGAGCCGGATCCGCCTATCACGCTCCAGGCGTCAACCTCAGGCCCTGAAGCGTCGCTCCAGAACTCAAAGCGAAGGAAGTTGTTCGAGTCCTGCCACAAGATTATGCCGTATGTTTGATAAGCCGAGCCTATATTGACGCCGTCTATCTTGGTTTCATACACCGCGTCAACGCTCGTGGTACCGCGCATCATCCGCACGCAGTTGGCAGTGCCCTCCCAACAGTCGTGCTCCGAACCTGCCGGCGCCACCAACTGCAGATGTCCGGGATTGTTGGACAATGAATAGGTGCCGTTGCCTACCGGGTTCACGAAAGACCAGGCGCTGTCGAGTGTGGTGGATGAAAAATCGTCTCGACACGGACTCTGTGGCGTCGCCATTAAAGTAGCACTCGTGGGCGTACTGAGCCAACCGCCGGAATTCTGTGGACTAGCCCCCAGAATCGGCCCGCACGCACTGGCCCCCCCCGTCACCGTATACGTATAGCTGGTAACGGCCGATGAGTTTCCCACCGCATCGCACGTTCTTATCTTCAAGGTGGTGGTGGCGCTGTACGACTTGTTGGACCATACGGCCGAAGAGCAGGTGGGGTCGGAAGGCGTGCCGCCGGCTGATTCAGTGAACCTCAGGCTGACGGCAGTCGTAGGAGAGCCCTGGTCGGCTCCGGCCGAACAAGATACCGACACGCTGCCGGAGTACGAGCCGGTGCCGGGGCTGCATGAGCCTGCGGCCGGAGCGGTGCGGTCGACTATGACGTCGGCTGACGTGGCGCTCACGCTTGAAACTCGTCCAGAGCCGTCATAGGTGTATACCTGATACCGGTAAGTGCCTGCGGCCAGGGATGAGCTCGGGCTCCACGAAGCCACGCCGGTCGAAGCCGGGCTGGCAGCCGCGAACGCCCCGCCGTTCAATGACTGGTACACATTGTAGCCGGCGACGCCCGACTGGCTGTCCGTACCTGCGGTCCAGGTGCAGGTATGGAGTCCGGTGTTGTTGGGGTTCGGGGTGCAGGAGGGCTGGCCCGGGGCCGTGGGGTTGGCGTTGTCGTACTGGTACGGACCGAAGCTGGCCGTTGATTCATTGCTCAAACTGTCCCTGCCCCACATGTACAAAGTGTGGCTCCCAGAGGGCGAGGAAATAACCGCGCCGTTGGAGAACACCGTACCCACGGTGGAAGAAGCCGCGCTATCCCAGTTGTAGCGGGCGGAGGAAACTCCGTCGGGGTCGGAAACGCCCAAAGTGATGGAAGTGGCGGAAGAAGACCAGCCGCCGGAACT
>CAZMHN010000001.1:0-88560 GCA_964566145.1 uncultured Gammaproteobacteria bacterium | reverse complement strand
TATGGTTGCATGACGACGAGTATGTAGCCGGCGCCACGCTGGCAAGCATGTTCGGAGTTGCGCCGTCAATCGACATTGCCCCCGAGGTGCTGGAAACTCCGGAAGAGGACCTGGCACCCAATACATTTATCTCAGTGCGGAGATCAATGTCCTATTCTGAAACAGTCGAATTAAGCGCATCCATGGATGTCTACAAGTTATGGTGGAAAATGCCGGACGGCTCCTATGGTATCCATGGGAAGCTGAACGTTGGGGCCCGTTTGAGCAGAGATATTGCGACGGCCACCCTGACGTACAGGGTGGGCCTTGGCAAAGACCTGACGGTAGGCCTGGGAGGCGAGGCAGGCTACTGTTCCATCAAGGACTATGAAGGGTTTATGGGAGCATCGGACATTGCGTTCATGGCCCGACTCATCGGGCCGGTGTTCGTAGAAACAGTCGCCCGCTACAGTTGGCCAAATATTCAGGACCCCCTGATGGGAGGCGGGAACTGGAACGTGTCAGTCGGGCTAGGTTGCGGCTTCTAAAGCCAGTTAGTACAAAAAGATTCATAACGGTTCTGACAAAAGTCAGAACCGTTTTTTTATTGCATAAAACCCCTCGCTCTAAGCGAGGGGTTTTATGATGGGGCGGCTGGTGGTCGTTCTCTTCCCCCGCAGTCTCACGCCCGACTTTGTCGGAGGTTCGGCTGCTCCTCCAGAGCCCGAGTGTCCTAAAACGTAAAGCAGTTTACGTTTTAGGACTACTCTCCAACTCCCGCACCTCAAAGCAAAAAGCGCCCTCGAAAATTGAGGCCGCTCTTTGCTTGGGGTGGCTAGAGGGAGTTGAACCCTCACTAAGGGCTCCACAAGCCCCTGTGCTACCGCTACACCATAGCCACCATATTGGGCTCTACGAATAGAGCACAGCTCAACCTAGCACGTACGAATTCCCATTTCAAGGGGTGAGCTCGGGTGAGAGTTCGGGTATGTCTGCGAAGGCGGTGTGGTCGAGTATAGAGACCCATGTTTTTCCGGGCTGGAACGGCAAGGGGTAGCCGGTGAGGTCCAAAAATTCCGGCGGCGTGTTTGCGTCTTGGTGGCTCCAAACGCCTCGGTAGGCCCTGCCGCCAGTGAACACTATGGCGTCCCCGGTGCCGGTCGTTCTTATGTTCACTTTGAGCAGTGGGTCATTAGGAACCGGTATGACGTCCGTGTACATGAGGACCACGTTCGTTGTAAGTATTTGTTCATTGGTGCCGGCGTCAGAAAGGGTGGTGCCGTCCACCAGCCGCAGGTATCCGTTGCGCGCTTCCGAGTATTCGTACCTGACCCCGTAGTCGCTCGGCATGTACGGCACGTCTACCTGTAGCACTTCGGGTCCGGGCGGCAGGGTCTGAGTGAAGGTCAGTTTGGGTACGGTAGAAGTAATGGGCCAGCCCTTGCTTTCCGCGTAGCCCATGAACCGTTCGGCGGAAGTGAACAGGTTGTGCGGAGCTTTTTTGCCCGCGTCCCTTTCGTATGCCCGCTCGTTGAAGAACTCGTTCACATCCGTGAGCGCGCCCATGCCGGCGCGAAGCTGTTCCAAAGCCTCGGCGCTACCGCCGGAATGGCTGTACAGGGCGCCGAAACCCTGGGCCAGTTCATTGAAGTACGGCCTGGCGCTCCTGACCGGCCCGAGGCGCGACGGCGACTCGCTTTGGAAAATGGCCAGGTGTCTGGTGATGCCGCCTTCGGTCGGCGCTTCAAAAACTATGTCGGCGGACGCTAAGCCGGCCTGCGGCCTGGCCGAAGGAAAGTTCTCGATGACTACTGCCCAAGGCCTTTGGTCCACGGTTTCCTCCGCCACTGCAAGGCCGGTCAGTGGGGCTATTGCGGCGGGCACGTTACCTTGGGCCGGCTGTGATGCGGGTGCGGGATCGGCCGTGGAGAATTGCCGCGTCCTTAGCCATACCGCGCCGCCCGATGCCGCCAGCACCCCGAGCAGCAATACTAAAAACCACGCCAGGCTTTGCCAGTACCCGCTGTCATCCGGCGTCTGGGTAAGGGTGCGAGTGAGCGAGGCAGGCTTGAGAGTGACGGGCGTTACAGGCGTCTTGGCCGGCATTTCATCCGCTACCTGTGCTTTAGCTTGCGGTACGCGCCTAACCCGCCGCTTCGCCGGCGGTTCAGTTTCGGCTCTGACCCGGCGCTTTGCACGCTTGGCCGGTGATGCAGTTGGTTTTTTATTCCCTCCCATGGGTTTATGCAGGGGTGAACGGAACACGCTGACGCCGTACACTGTACCAATTTCTTCACCTGCGGGCAACCACTACGGATTGGAAATTCTGGTGCCCCCGGTAGGAATCGAACCTACATAACCGGCTTAGAAGTCCGGTGTTCTGATCCATTGAACTACAGGGGCGTGAGTATGGTAAGCGGGTAGGTTGCCACCCTGCGGGTGGTCGCCCAAAGGGCGAAACTACAGGGGCGCAAGGGCATCCAAAGGAGGTTAGCGATTTTTCGGCTCTTGGTCAACGGAGCGGTACACGAGCGTGGTGTTTTTGTGTTTGTGTCCCAGAAGCTCCTGCACGTGTTCCAGCGATTCCCCTGATTCGACCAGGGCGCGCGCGTAAGCGTGCCGCAGAGTGAAGGGGGTGACGCGCGCCATGATGCCAGCGGTCTTGCGGTAGCGTTCAAGCGAGCGCTGTATGCTTCTGGGAGTAAGAGGTTCGTGCGAGGCGCCGCGACGGGCGCGGTCATGACGCAGGAACAACGGCCCCGGGTTTTCGCCCCGCGATGCCAAATAGTCCTGTATGCGTTCGCGGCTCTTTGCCGGCAGGTGCACGTCGCGCTCATGGCCTCGCTTTCCATGCACAGCCAGCTCCCGTCCGCCGCTTACATCCGCTATGGTGAGAGCCGCTACTTCAGATACGGTCAGGCCGGCGGCCAGCATGAGCTCCATTAAGGCGCGGTCGCGCAGTCCCACGACGCGGTCCTTGTTGGCGTGCTCCGGCGTTTCCAACAGCCGCGAGAGCTCGTCGCGCGTCAGCATGGTGAGCTTCCTCTGCCAGTTGCGCATTAGCGGTATAGCGGAAGGCTCTGCCGAGGTCACTCCCTTTTCCTTCAGGTACCTAAGAAACGAACGCAAGGCGATGAGGTGGTAGTTCTGCGTCAGAGACGAAAGTTTGCCGCGCGGCTTGAGCTCGAGCTTGGACAGGTACTGTCGGTAGCGGGCCAGCAGTTCAGGGGAGATGTCCTTGGGTCTGCGCACGCGTCCGTCAGCTTCTTCCAGCCAGGCCAAAAATCGTGCCAGATACAACTGGTAGTTCCGCACCGTTTGTTTGGTGCGCCCTTTTTGTACCCGGAGGTACCTAAGGAAGTCTTCATTCATGTCGCGCACGTTCCCGAACATACGCTTCACATTTTACGACACGTTAAGACATAAGCCAATGAGCCTTGCCTAAAAAGGCAGGGCGTGATAGAGTAATGGCGCTTTACAGCTAAGTGTCGGGGCTTTGGGGGTGTAGGATATGTCCGTCCCACCGCTCGAACCCGCGATCCATACGAAAGGACAACGGCTATGTTGGACAAACAAGCCAAGGACAAGATAATAAAGAAGTTCAAAACCCATGAATCCGACACGGGTTCTTCGGAGGTTCAGATAGCCATTCTTACCGAGGAGATAAAAAGGCTGACTGAGCACCTCAAGGGGCACAAGAAGGACTTCTCGTCCCGCCGTGGATTGGTGAAGAAGGTCGGCCAGCGCCGGCGCCTGTTAAGATTCCTCCAGCGCGAGAACCAGCAGGCTTTCGACGAAATCATCAAGAAGCTTAAGCTCAAGGTGAAAATATCCGCCACCCCGCAGGAACTTCCGGCCGGCGTGGTTGAAGAGGCCGAGGGCGAAGTCGCGGAAGAGTGACGGGGTATGGGAGGAATGCTCAAGCACCAGGATCAGCGCGTCGGCGTGTTCGTCGACGTTCAGAACATGTACTACTCGGCGCGTAACCTGTACGGCGCGCGGGTTAACTTCGGCAAAATACTGGAAGCGGCCGTGGCCGAACGCAAACTCATCCGTGCCACCGCTTACGTCGTACGGGCTGAGATGCCGGAGGAGACCAAGTTCTTCGAAGCGCTGGACAAGCAGGGGTTCGAGCTGAAAATGAAGGACTTGCAGGTGTTCGCCGGCGGCGCCAAGAAGGGCGACTGGGACGTAGGCTTGGCCATCGACGCCATCTCGATGGCGTCAAAGCTCGACGTCATCGTGCTGGTGACCGGCGACGGTGATTTCGTCCCCCTTGTACAGTATCTGCAGTTCCTAGGCCAGCGCGTGGAAGTGATGGCGTTCGGCGAAACCACGTCGCAGAAGCTGAAGGACGCGACAGATGAGTTCTCCGACCTTTCTTCCGACCGCAAGACGTTCCTGTTCCAATCCGCCGTCAGCGCCAGGCACGCGGCCCGCCGCCGTCTGGACAGCCGCAGCAAACCGCAAGCCGCAGACTAACTCAGTTTATTTAGGCTCTTCAAAAGGTTCCCATCGGTGGCGCATGTTATTTGAAGCGAGGTAGCCCGAACAAGCAGCTTCGGACCAGCTCCGTTCAAATAACACCCGACCGTGGCGTATCCCCGAAAGAGCGTACGAAAGGTGTTAGTATGGCAGAAGTAAAAAAGTTTTCCGCCGAGGTGGCCGGCAGGCCGCTTGAAGTCGAAGTCGGTAAGCTGGCCGGCCAGGCGCACGGCAGTGCTCGCGTGCAGTACGGCGATACCGTGGTCCTGGCCACGGTGGTGCAGGCGCCGGAGCCCAGAGAGGGCATTGATTTCTTCCCTCTCATGGTCGATTACGAAGAGCGCCTGTATGCGGCCGGCAAGATAAAGGGCTCCCGGTTCATCAAGCGCGAGGGCAGGCCGACTGATGAGGCCATTCTGACCTCGCGGCTCATTGACCGTTCCATACGCCCATTGTTCAAGGGTACGGAGCGCCGGGACGTACAGGTGATGGTAACGGTGCTGTCCGTGGACGGAGAGAACGACCCGGACGTGCCTTCTCTCATAGGCGCTTCGCTGGCCTTGTCCATGTCGCCGATCCCTTGGGGCGGGCCGGTAGCGGCCGTCCGAATCGGACGCATCAACGGAGAGTGGGTACTGAACCCGTCTTACGAGGCGCGGGAGAAGAGCGACCTCGATGTGTACTTGTCGGCTACGGAGTCGGAGGTGGTCATGCTTGAGGTGGCCGGCAACGAAGTTCCCGAAGACGTGGTGGCCGAGGCCATTACCTTTGGCATGAAGCACGTGGCGAAACTGTTCCCGTTCATGCAGGAGGTCATTGCCGCCTGCGGCCAGTCTAAGCGTCCTGAACCCGAACTGGAGCCAGAGGCGCGCGAAGCCCTGGCCGGCCTGCGGAGAAAGGTTGAGGCATACCTTAGCGGCAAATTCGAGGCCTTGTTCGCCGCCAAGAACAAGGAGCAGCGCCAGAAGCTGATGGCCGAGCTCAATGCGGGCCTGGACGAGGCGTTGAAGGCCGATAATGAGGTGTCAAAGGAGGCGCGCGTCCAAGGATTGCAGATGGTGGAGGAGTTCCTGGACCGGGCTTCCCGGAAGCTGGTGCTGGAAAAGAGCGTCAGGGTGGACGGCAGGCAAGTGGACCAGGTACGCGCGCTGTCGGCCGAGGTGGGCGTATTGCCCAGGACGCACGGCAGCGGGCTGTTCCAGCGCGGAGAAACACAGGTGCTGTCCGTGGTCACTTTGGGCAGTCCGGGCATGGAGCAGACGCTGGACGGCATGGAAGAGGACGGCAAGAAGCGGTTCATGCACCACTACAATTTCCCAGGCTACTCCGTGGGAGAAGCCAAGCCTGTGCGGAGCCCGGGGCGAAGGGAGATAGGGCATGGCGCGCTGGCGGAAAAAGCCTTGGTGCCGGTCATTCCGCAGGACAAGGAAAAGTTCCCGTACACCATTCGCATCGTGTCCGAGGTGCTGTCATCGAACGGTTCTTCTTCGCAGGCTTCCATCTGCGGTTCCTCTCTGGCTCTGATGGACGCCGGCGTACCGATCAAAGCCGCGGTGGCCGGCATCGCCATGGGTTTGATCAGCGACCCCGATGACAAATCGCGCTACACCATCATCACCGACATCCAAGGCATAGAGGATCACTCGGGCGACATGGACTTCAAGGTGGCTGGTACGCGTACGGGACTGACGGCGGTCCAACTCGACATTAAGCTTGGCGGCATCTCTTTGGACATCGTGCGCGAGACGCTCGCGAAAGCACGCGAAGCGAGGATGAAAGTGCTTGATGTTATGGAGGGGGCCATCAAAGAGCCCAGGCCGGAATTGTCACGCTACGCACCGCGCATCGTTTCGTTCCACATACCCGTGGATAAGATACGCGACGTCATCGGCCCCGGCGGCAAGATCATAAACGAGATAATCGATGCCACCGGCGTGACCATAGACATTGAGGACGACGGGCTGGTGATGGTGACCTCCGTGTCTGCCGAGGCTTCGGACAAGGCGGTGGCCTGGATAAAGAACCTGACCCGCGAAGTGGTTGTGGGCGAGGTGTTCCAAGGCAAGGTGACGCGGCTCATGAACTTCGGGGCTTTCGTGGAGATACTGCCCAGGCAGGAAGGCTTGGTGCACGTATCCGAGCTGTCGTGGAACTACGTGGCCAACGTGCACGACGCGGTGAAGGTGGGCGATGTGATACCGGTGAAGGTTACAGAGATAGACGAGCTCGGCCGCATCAATCTGTCTCACCGCCAAACTTTGCCCAAGCCGGAGGGCTACGTGGAGCGCCCTATGGAACCCAGGGCTCCGCGCAGCGACCACGGCGGGAGAGGTCATGACAGCAGGGGAGGAGGCCACGGCCGAGGTGACCGTCCGCGCCGCTAGGCATAGGTAACGCAGTTTGAACCCCGCCCATCAAAAATGGGCGGGGTTTGTGGATATCCTGTTATATCTGTGGACAACGAGTACAATAAGTGCTCAATTGTTTAGATTGAGTTTTGTGTTTGTTTAGCCAAAAAATATGTATTGACCCAAGGCAAAAAGTATGCTATATTTAGTATGTACATTAATAGCGACGGTAGCTGAAAATAGAGGTTTGGGCCTGGAATGCATCAGGCGCGAACCTCTGCTACTGTCCGGTTCCGGCCCGTCTCACTGGCGGCGGCCACCAAACTTTTGAAACAAAAAGCAAAACCATCGGCAGGTGCCCTTGAATGGGCATCGCGACCACCTGGATGGTAGCGGGTAACGCAACTTCACATAATGCCAGTGTTGCGCCTAAGGTGCTTGAGGATACATTCTTAGCTTTGTGCAAGCGCAGCGAGTTCCTCCCGTGAACGAGGGGAATTGGCTAAGCTTGCGCAAGACTAAGTAGCGCAAGCACTGTATGAGGCGCCGACCGCGCCATGTATTAAATTTTTACGGGCACCAGTCGGCGCCTTTTCTTTTTGTTTTTTCGCTACCCCATGGCCATTGATTCGGCTGTGGCGGCGTGGTATACTCTCTCGGCAAGGAGTCATTCCTATGGACAAGGCGTTCGCCAAAGAGATGCAGGAAAAGTTGCTCGAAATGAAGCGCAAGCTCGAACAGGAGCTGACTGGCTTTGCGCGCAAGGATTCCAAGACCGAGGCGGATTTCAGCACCGAGTTTCCGGAGTTCGGGGACAAAGAAGACGACAACGCCACCGAGGTCGCAACCTTCACCGACAACCTGGCGCTGGAGCATACGCTTGAGGGTACGCTCGACGACGTGAACAAGTCCCTGGAGCGGATAGCCAAGGGAACGTACGGCGTGTGCCGGTACTGCGGCGAGGAAATAGACAAGCGGCGTCTGCGAGCGCGCCCGGAGTCCAGCTCGTGCGTGAAGTGCAAGACGGAGCGGCTTCAGCGGGCTTAGGCCGAATTCAGGCGTGGCGGTACGGCGCGATTCCTGTCGCGTTGTTCGTGCTGGACCGCGCGCTCAAGTGGTACGTGCGCCAGGCATCTCCGGATTCCGGATGGTTTTCTTTGTCGTATCATCTGAACGCACAAGGTCCGTTCAGCCTCCCGTTCCCGCCTGCGCTGCTGCTTGCGGCGGGGGTTGTCGCCGCCGCGCTCATCGTGCATCTGATCTTACGGAGCTGGGAGCGCGGCAATCCGGCCGTTGCCTTCGGCCTTGCACTCATGTTCGTGGGCGGCGTTAGCAATCTGCTCGACCGGCTGTGGCGCGGCGGCGTCGCGGACGTGTTCTATTTCGCAGGCGGGCTCACCTTCAATCTGGCGGACGCGTACCTGTTGATCGGTGTAGCGGTCGCCTGGGCGGCTTCGCGGCGCCCAGGCCGGCCATAGCGGATATCCGCGGCCGCGAGTACAATTCAGAGCGAGGGGTTTGTATTGGTATGTCTGCCAAGGTCATGACGTGCGGCGTGTTCGGCCTTCATGGTATTCCCATCGAGGTTGAGGCCGACGTATCTTCGCAGTTGCCGGGCATATTCATCGTTGGGCTTCCGGATAAGGCCGTGGAAGAGGCCAGGGAGCGCGTGCGCGCCGCCCTCAAAAACTCTGATTGTGAGTTTCCGCGCACCAAGGTTACAGTGAATCTGGCGCCGGCCGATCTCAAGAAAGAGGGCTCGGCTTACGACCTGCCCATAGCCCTGGCACTGCTTTTGGCCAGCCGGCAGCTGCGTTCGCCCGCCGATTGGTCCAAGGCATTGTTTTTGGGCGAGCTTTCGCTTGAAGGAAGCTTGCGGCCGGTGCCGGGCGTGCTAGTGGCGGCCCGTGCGGCCAGGCGCTTGGGATTCCGGGAGCTCTACGTGCCTAATGACAATGCGGCCGAAGCGGCGCTGGTCGAAGGCCTTTCGGTGTACGCGCCTCATGATCTGAAAGAGCTCCTTGAACACTTGACAGGCCGCATCCCTCTGACGCCCGTGTCGGCTACGCCGTTGCCGGAAGCGGGGGTGGGCATGCCCGAACATGACCTTGCACACATCCAAGGCCAGGAGCATGCCAAGCGCGCGCTTGAGATAGCGGCCGCCGGCGGTCATAACCTGCTTATGTCCGGTCCGCCGGGGAGCGGTAAGACGCTGCTGGCCCGCGCATTGGCTTCGTTGCTGCCTTCGTTGTCGCGGGATGAAGTGTTGGAAGTAACCGAGCTCTACAGCGTCGCCGGACTGCTTTCGTCCGAACAGCCCTTGGTGCGGGAGCGTCCGTTCCGTTCCCCGCACCATACTGCTTCCGAGGTTTCGCTCGTGGGCGGAGGTTCGAATCCGCGGCCGGGGGAAATCAGCCTGGCGCACCGGGGAGTTCTGTTCATGGATGAGCTGGCAGAATTTCCGCGCGGGGTTCTGGAAAGCCTGCGTCAGCCGCTGGAGGACGGCGTCATCACGGTGGCCCGTGCGGCGGCCACGCTTTCCTATCCGGCGCGGTTCATACTGGTGGGCGCTATGAACCCGTGCCCGTGCGGATTTGCCGGCGACCCGGTGCGTCCTTGTACTTGCACCCCCGGCATGGTGTACAGATATCAGCGCAAGCTTTCGGGTCCGCTCCTCGATCGTTTCGATCTGCATGTGCACGTTCCCCGTCTGCCGTTCGAGAAGTTGCAGGGTTCAGGAGGCGAGCCTTCCGGCGCCGTACGGGAGCGGGTAGTGGCGGCTCGGGAACGTCAGCGCTCGCGGTTCGGCGGGCCGCGCCTCAACGCGGCCATGCACGCACTGGACCTCAAGAGCCACGTGGTACTGCCCGAGGCCGCCACGGAGCTGTTGCGCCAGGCCGTGAACCAGTACCATTTGTCCGCGCGCGTGTACCACCGCGTACTGAAAATCGCGCGCACCATAGCCGATCTAGCAGGTGCGGATGACGTCATTGTTACGCACGTGGCTGAAGCGCTCCAATACCGGCCGCGCGTAAGCGAGGGTTAGCGGATGTAGCTCAGGGGGTTTACGCGGCGGCTGCTTATGCGCACCTCGAAGTGCAGGTGCGGCCCGGTGGAGCGGCCCGTGTTTCCGATGTCGGCTATCTGCTGGCCGCGCTCCACCCGGTCGCCGACCGAAACGTAGAGCTTGGACGCGTGGCCGTAGAGCGTGGTCAGTCCGTTGCCGTGGTCGATAATAACGTATTTGCCGTAACCGCCGTTGTATCCGGAGCCCATGGCTTTGGCCACCACTCCGTCTTCGGCGGCGTAGATAGGCGTACCGGTCTTGTCGGCGATATCGACGCCGGTGTGGCGCCAGGTGTAGTACTGGGTGATGCGTTTGGCGGCCGTGGGCCACAGGAGCTTGCCTCCGGCGAAGGCCGGGCCGCGCGTGTCCGGCGCAGATGGGGTGCCCGACGTTGACGGCCGCGGAGTCGGCACAGCCGCGGGCGGCCTGCCGCCCGGCACTACCAGCTGATCGCCCACCTTGAGTTCGTCAGCCTCGTCTACCTGGTTGAAGGCAAGTATGTCCGCGGTATTAGCCCGGTAGCGCGAGGCTATCTTGTTCACCGTATCGCCCTTCGCGATCTTGTGCAGAACTCCGTTGACCGGCGGTATGGCCAGTTCCTGTCCAATGCGCAGGAGGCTGTAAGCTGACAGGTTGTTGGCCCACAAGATGGTGGTGATGTTCAGTCCGAAGCGCTGGGCGATGCCGGTTACGGTATCTCCGGATTCCACCCGGTACGTTTCCACTCGCGTTCTGGCCGCCGTGCCCGGAAGCGAGGTGACTAGGTACGGCTTCAAGACCGAGGCACCGCCGCTCGCCACGGTGACCGGCACGGTCGTGGGCAGGGTCTCGGCCGCTTCGTCCTGGGTCGTTCCGGTCGTGTCCGTAGTTCCGTCAGGCGGGAGATAGGAGCCGCTTTCGGTAACCAGAAGTTCGAAGTCCTGCTTGATAAGCGGGAAGAGCAGGTTGTGCTGGCCGAAGTCCTCGGCCGCGGCCTGACTGACGCGCCAGCTGTTCAGGCTGACAACGGCGGCCGCGGCCACCACCAGGTACAAGATGCTCTGGTGGTGCCTCAAGAGTTGCGACGCCGAAGTAGTGCCCGCAAGGTGTTGCACACCTCGGCGCATGCGTACGTATACGCCGTAGGGGCGGACGACGAATACATGGAAGAACAGGCCGGCAACGGGCGCCAGTAAGCGTCCCGCCAGGCCTCCCGTCAGGGTAACCCGCGACCACAGCCATTTGCCGCCGCGTACGGCGGCGAGCAATAGGCGTACCAAAGGAATGGGAAGCGGTTTGCGAATAGTCTGGTTTCTTATGCGTTCGAGCTTCAAGTCACGCGGCCTTCCGGCATCAGAAAAGCGTTTCTAAGGCTACCATTCACAGGTGTCATGGTCAATCGTCCTAAGCGGTTGTAGTAAGTATACCGTCGGTGCTAGCATACGGGGAGGGGAGTAGCCCCGATTTTTCGTACCTATGGAACCATACGATCATAAAAAGTTAGAGTGGAAGTGGCAGGAATACTGGCGTAACAGCGTCACGTTCGCGGCAGACGACAAGGCCAAAGGTGAGCGGGCGTACGTGCTCGACATGTTCCCGTACCCTTCGGCCCAGGGTTTGCACGTGGGGCACCCCGAAGGCTACACTGCGACCGACATCTACTGCCGCTACCTCCGGATGAAGGGCGTGAACGTGCTCCACCCCATGGGGTGGGACGCGTTCGGGCTCCCGGCCGAGAACTATGCCATCAAGACCGGACGCCACCCCAAGGAGGTCACCTGGGAGAACATAGACAACTTCCGCAGGCAGATACAATCGCTGGGGTTTTCCTATGATTGGTCCAGGGAGGTGAATACGGCTGACCCGGCGTACTACCGCTGGACGCAATGGCTTTTCCTGAAACTGTATGAGAAGGGCTTGGCCTATCGCAAAGAAGCGCCGGTCAATTGGTGTCCTTCGTGCCAGACAGTGCTGGCGAACGAACAGGTGGTGAACGGGGAATGCGAGCGCTGTCACAGCAATGTGGAACAGCGGAACATGAAACAGTGGTTCTTCAAGACCACGGCCTACGCCGAGCGTTTGCTGGATGAGCTCAAGGGACTGGACTGGCCCAAGCCCATCATGGACATGCAGGCGAACTGGATCGGGAAGAGCGAGGGCGCCGAAGTGGATTTCCCAATCGCGGGTAGCGAGCACAAGGTGCGTATCTTCACCACGCGCCTGGATACTATTTTCGGCGCCACCTACATGGTGCTGGCGCCGGAGCACGAGTTGGTTCGTAAGCTGAAGGACAAAATAACCAACTGGCCGGAGGTGCAGGCGTACGCGGAGCAATCGGAGAAGAAAACCGAGCTCGAGCGCAAAGTCGAGGAAAAGAGCAAGACAGGCGTCAGGCTCGAAGGGGTAGAAGCCGTGAACCCAGCCAACCATGAGCATGTCCCGGTGTTCATCGCTGATTACGTTCTCACTTCGTACGGCACCGGCGCCATCATGGCCGTGCCGGCGCACGACGAAAGGGATTTCGAGTTCGCCAAAAAGTTCGGATTGGCCATACGCCAGGTGATTGAGCCTTGTTTTGTCCAGAAGACCGAACCGGGCGCGGTGCGTCAGGGCTTGCCTTTCGTTGAGCGTCAGGCCATCACCGCCATCGTCAAACATTGGTCAGAGGATAAGTACATAGGGCTCAAATGGAAGAAAGTGGATTGGGACACGTTTATAACCGGCGGAGTGGAAGCAGGCCAAACACCTGAGCAGGCGGCCAAGGCGGAGATAATAGAGGAGACCGGATACCTCAATCCCAAACTGGTGCAAACATTCGGCATGGAACACAGCAGGTTCTTTCATGTGCCGAAGAATGAGAATCGCTTTGCGCACTTCCATAACTTTTTCTTTCAGCTTGAAAATGACGCTCGCCAGGACCTTGCGCAAGGCGAGGGTGAGATGCATGACGTAGTGTGGCTTACCCAAGAAGAGATGAATAGGTTCAAGCTACCGGAACCGCATCGGTACTTGTGGTCAGTGTTGCAGAACGGAGAAACCTTTTATACAGGTGAGGGCATTTTGGCGCAATCGGGTAAGTTCTCTGGCATGGATTCGGCCGCGGCCATTCCGGCCATCGCCAAATATATAGGTGCTGAGCTTAAGACCCAATACCGTCTGCGTGATTGGCTAATTTCGCGCCAGAGGTACTGGGGAGCCCCCATACCTATCATCTACTGTGAAACGTGCGGCGAAGTGCCGGTCCGGGAAAAAGATTTACCCGTGGCGTTGCCCGAGGACGTGGATTTCAGGCCGCAGGGCGAATCACCGCTTCAGCGTTCAAAGATTTTCCACAATGTGACGTGCCCCACGTGCGGCAAGGCCGCGCGGCGGGAAAGCGACACCATGGACACGTTCGTGGATTCTTCCTGGTACTTCCTTAGGTACTGCGACCCGAAGAACGAGCAGGAAGCGTTCGATAAGAAAAAAGTGAGCTCGTGGTGTCCCGTGAACCTGTACGTGGGTGGGGCCGAGCACGCGGTGTTACACCTTTTATATGCCAGGTTCTTTACCAAGTTTTTGCAAGACGCTAAGTATGTGGAGTTCGGAGAGCCGTTCCTGAAACTCAGGAACCAGGGGCTTATTCTGGGCGAGGACGGGCAGAAGATGTCCAAGTCCCGCGGCAATGTGGTGAACCCGGATGAAATCGTGAAAGAGCACGGCGCCGACACACTAAGGCTGTACGAAATGTTCATGGGGCCATTGGAAGACGCCAAGCCGTGGAACACGTCTTCCATCATCGGCGTGCGCAGGTTCTTGGAAAGGGTCTGGTTTTTGTCAGAGACCATTATGGAAGGCGGGGGAGCCGGCTCTCCGGAACAGGCTAAGTTCCTGTCGCGCGAAACGGCGCGCGTAACAAAGAAAGTAACGGAGGGCATTGAGCAATTGAATTTGAATACGTCAATAGCTTCCATGATGGAACTCACCAATGCGCTCTCGCAAATGCGCGAGGTTAAGATGCAGGCGAAAGCGGAGGCCTACCGCAAACTGCTGTTGCTTCTGTATCCGTTCGCGCCGCACGTTACGAGCGAACTGTGGGGGCGATTGAAATTCGGCGGACAGGTGTGGGAGCAAGGTTGGCCAGACTATGACGAAGCCGCACTCAAGGAGGATTCAGTGACCGTGACCGTGCAGGTGAACGGCAAGGTCAGGGGTTCGGTGCAGGTACCGTCCGGCGCTTCCGAGAGCGAGGTGGTTACAGCGGCGCGAGCGGAAGCAGGAGTAACCAGGCACATAGCTGGCAAGCAGACCGTGCGGACAGTGTATGTTCCGGGAAGATTGGTGAATTTCGTGGTTTCGTGAGCAACCGTACCATAACCGTATATCCCCGTACGAATCGGAGCCTGGCCGCAGTGGTTGCCGTGCTGAAAGCAGGCAAGGTGGTGGCAGGGCCGTCCGAAACGGCGTACGGCCTGTTTGCCGATGCCGCGAATGCAAGCGCAGTGCGGGCTGTGGCGCGGCTAAAGGGTCGGCGCGACCCCAAAGCCATGCCTTTGGTGGCTTCGGACATGAACATGGTGCGCAAATACTGCCGTATGAATACGGTCGAAGCCGGACTGGCCAGGAGGTTCTGGCCTGGTCCGTTAACGCTCGTACTTACAGCCAATGGCAAACTGCTCAAGGCAGTGCGCGCCGCTGACGGCACAGTGGGCATCCGCATTCCTGGCAGTGTCTGGCTTCGTAAATTGGCACGGGGGGCCGGCGGGCCGCTCGTAGCTACGTCCGCGAACGTCACCGGGAAATCTACGCCGTATTCCGCGGCGCAAGTCACGCGGGCATTGGTCCGGCGCGGCTTGAGTTACATGGTGGACGGCGGCAAGCTCAGGCGGCGGCCGACATCCACAGTCGTGAAGGTGGAGCGCGCCCGGCTCACGGTGTTGCGCGACGGAGCGATTCCTCGCCGGAAGCTGGAGCGCATGCTACGCTCCTAGACGCATATGAACGGCAAATTCTTCTACTCTTTGGGCGGCGTACTGCCGCACCACCTGGCTTCCCAGGTCAAGGAACTGTACGCCTCCGCGTTGCTGCAGAACCTGGCGCTGGCCATGCTGCTCCTGTTCGAGCCCATCTACCTTTGGCGCCAGGGGTTTTCTGTCGCTGTGATCTTGTGGTTCTTCCTGGGCGTGTATGTGGCGTATCTTTTTGTCATGCCTTTGGGTGCGAAATTCGCCACCCGGTTCGGATACGAACATTCCATGCTCGTATCCACGTTTGCGCAGGTGGCTTACTACGCGGCGCTGTACCTCATAGCTTACGACTGGCGCTGGGCCGTGCCGGCGGCGGGCCTCTATGCCGCGCAGAAAGCATTGTACTGGCCTGCTTACCACGCCGACTTCGCCAGGTACTCCGATCCCACTGAGGAAGGCAAGGAGGTAAGCGGCATGACGGTAGGCCTGTCGCTCGTGTACGTGGCCGGACCGTTGCTGGCGGGAGCCATTCTGACCCTGACAGGGTCGTGGGCGCTTCTGTTCGGATTTGGCTGCGTTATCATCCTGCTGTCCAACTGGCCGCTTATGCGCACGGCCGAACAGTTCACGCCGCGCGAGTTCCCCTATGCGGACACGTACCGCAGGCTTTTGGATCCGGATAATCGCCGCGCGCTTTTGGGGTACATGGGGTTCGGCGAGGAGCTCGTCGTGCTCGTGCTATGGCCTATTTTCATTTCCACGGTGGTTACGGCCTACGTCGAGATCGGCGCCGTAGCCGCCGGAGCCACGCTTATTACGGCGTTGGCCACCTTGTACATCGGTAAGCTCACGGACGAGCATAATAAACATTCGGTTTTGAAGTTTTCCACCCTGCTTTACGCGTTCGGATGGCTCATGCGCATCTTCGTCCAGAATCCGGTGGGAGTCTTCCTGCTCGACTCTTGGTCCAGGCTGACCAAAAACATCGTGGCTGTTCCCCTGACGGCCATCACATACGAACGGGCTAAGGCGCGCTCAGTCATGGATACAGTCGTTGCCTTTGAAATGAGTTTGGTCGTCGGCAAGATAGTGGCCATCGCCGTGCTGTTGGCCGTATTCACCGTAATAGGGAGCATGACCTTGGCCGCCACATGGAACACGGCGTGGGTTGTCGCCGCGCTCATGACGCTGTTGTACGTGTTAGTGTGAGGCGCGCCGTGGGTCCGGCGAACCGGGAAGTAACGCTCATGAATCACGACTCGAACATTCCCCGCGACCTGCGGGCTTGGACTAAGGCGCTGGTGGCAAGGTACGGGATACGCGCCGGGGAACGCCTGGGACAGCATTTTTTGATTGACCGTTCGGTGGTGGAAGCGGTAGCCGGGGCGGCCGGCCTCACGCCAAGCGCCACCGTACTCGAGGTCGGGGGAGGCTTGGGCGTACTGACTTTGGCGCTGTTGGAGCGCGCCAAAAAGGTGGTGACGGTCGAACTGGACCCGCGCCTGGCCGCAGGCTTGCGCAAGCTGGACATTGACGGGAGGCTGGCTGTGGTAGAAGGCGACATTTTGCGCCTGTCTGACGGCGAGCTGCGGCGCGTACTAGAGCTCGGGCCGCGCGAAGAGTTTGTAATTGCGGCCAACCTGCCGTATGAGATATCAGGCGCGTTCCTGAAGCGGTTCGTGTCCGGCCCCATGAAACCCGCCCGCCTGACCGTGCTGTTGCAGAAAGAGGTGGCCGAACGGATTTCGGCCAAGCCAGGGCAAGGGAGCCTGCTGTGGCTCATGGTCCAATTGTATGCTGACGTTGAGGTGGTGCGGCTGGTTCCGCCGGGCGCATTCTGGCCCGCCCCTAAAGTCACTTCGGCGCTGGTGCGCCTGAACGTGAAGACTGCCGCGGAGATCGCCGGCTTGATTCCGTCGCCGGCGTTCGAGGGCAACATCTGGCGCCTGGCGCGCGTCGGCTTTGCTTCGCGCCGGAAGCTTCTGGCCAACAACCTGGCTTCGGCGTTCCAAGGCCGCCGGGACGACATTTCGCGCCTGTTGCGCGAAGCCGGCTTGGGCCCTACGGCCCGGGCGCAGGAGCTTTCGGTCGGCGAATGGCGCACTCTGGCCGCCGTAGCCGGCCGTTTAGGGATACTGAGCGAACCTGATAAGAATTCACTTTGACTTTTGGATGGTTTCTTGATATAATTGAAAAGATTTTTACAGCGAATTCGCCCTTAACATTGGCTATCAGTCCGTCATCAGGCGGGCTCGCACCATGGCCGTGCTTTCTAAGTTTCAAGCCTTTATCAGCAAGCCAGAGCAGGCACGGCTCGCTCTCGGCATGGTTGCCATAGCCGCGCTTGTCATAGGCGCATGGCAGATACGGACATCGCTGAACCTAACCCTGGCCCTGCCTAAGCCGGCGGATACGGAAACGGAAGCCGAAGACCCCGCTGAAGCGGAGGCGGCCGAACTCCAGGCCAGGGACAGTGACGGCGACGGTTTGAGCGATTATGACGAGCAGTACCTGTACCGTACCAGCGCATACCTGAAAGATACGGATTCGGACGGGTATGAGGACGGAGTCGAGGTGGAAAGCGGCAATGACCCCTTGTGTCCGAAAGGCCAGGAGTGTCTGCGCCAGGCTCCGGTGGAAGGGGGGAGCATAATTGAGCAGGAAGGAGCGGTCGCGCCGACCGCAGACGAAATCCGGGCGCTGTTGCGGCAGCAGGGGGCTACGGACGAACAGCTGTCCCAGTACGACGACGCCAGCCTGTTACAGTTGTACCAGGAGGTGACGTTCGAGGAGCAGTCCGCAGGCACGGATGCTGGCGGCAACGAAACTACCGATTCAAATTCGAGCACGCTTACACCCGAGCAGAAAGAACTCATTGGGAACATGACCGGGCAGGAACTCAGGCAGTTCCTCATTCAGGGCGGTGCCGACAGCGAAGTCGTTTCAAAGTTCGATGATACCACTTTGAAGAGCATAGTCTTGCAGTCGCTCGGCCTTTGAGCCACCACAAAAAGACAACCCATGCGTAAGCGGCATAAAGCCACAGCCTCACTCACTCAGCGCGTACTTTTGGCGCTGTGCGGTATTTTGGTCGTAGTCACCACCACGGGGACTGTTCTGCTTAGGCCACAGCCGGCCCAGGCTATATTTGGCGTGGGAGATATCAGCTTTGAAGTGAACCAGCTGGCCACGTTCATTTGGGAGAAAGCGCAAGACGGGTTGCGTTGGGCTATGGATCACGGCGCCGCTCTGGCGTTCAAGAATGCCTTGCGTACTTTCACCCAGCGCATGGCTTATGACACAGCTGTCATGTTGGCGTCGGGCGGCAGGGGACAGACCCCGCTTCTATCCTGGCGCTCTTTGGGCGAATCGGCCACCCGAGCGTACGACGACGCCGCCGGGGATTTTTTGGATACCCTGGATACCAGCAACGGTTTCATACGGCTGGGATTGTGCAAGCCGGTCGGATTCGATTTCCGTTTAGTGGTTAATTCGGCGCTGTTCCAGGAAATCCAGCCTAGGCGCCCGCGGTGCACTCTGTCTGACATTGAAAGGAATATAGACCGCTATCGGCAAAACCCCGAGCAGTTCCTGGACCGGGTAGGGGTCGTATTCGACCCCAAACAGAACGAGCTGGGCGTGGCCCTGCACTTACAGCAGACCCTTATTCAGGACGCCGCCACCAAACAGCAGATGGCTGTGCTGGAACAGGGATTCAACCAAGGATTCAAGGATATAACCGAGGACATTACCGGTTTTATCAAAACTCCGGCTTCGCGCGTCCGCAACCAAGCCGAGACATCCCAGGAAGTAGCGGCCCAGGATTTCAGCACCTATACCGGAGACATATTGGCGGACGCGCTTGGCGTATTCACCAATACTTTGGCGGCCAGGCTTATGAAGCGTCTGCTCCAGGGCGACATCCCGAATCCAAGCCGTCTTGAATCCAGGCAATTCGGTCTGACTCAGCCCGGACAAAAAGCGGGGGTGGATTATGCGGTGCAGGTGAATACCCTCATAGCCAGTCCACAGATCGTCGGCGGTCAGGATATGGATGTGATAAGCGAGTATTCGACCTGTCCTCAGGATGTCAGGTACGCTTCGGTGAATAACTGCACCGTTACGGAACGTTTTGCCGCAGCTTTGCGGAAGGCTGACGAGGGCCAGCCCATGACCCTACAGGAAGCAATCGACGGAGGCTTCATAAACGGCGAGTTGCGTTTTGCGCTGGTGCGCACCAGCGATGATTCGCGCGCGCCGTCCAAGTACTGGTATCTGTCAGATATCAAGAAGCTCAGAAAGGCTCGCATTGTGTCCTTGGGGTGGGAACTGGCGGCCCAGGCTTTTTCCGGCACCAACGTAACTCTTCAGAAAGTCATTGGCACCAAGCCCGGCTACAGCGACGGTTTCAACAGCACCGGTCCGGATCAGCGATGCGGTACATCCGACGACGTGGTGGGTCCTGATGGGTATAATTTCTGCGGGCTTATAGATCCGAATTGGGTGCTGAAAGCCCCGGCCCAGCAGTGCCGCATTTTAGGCTACGGTCAGCTGCTTGAATCCGAGAGCCCGAACCGCGCACAAACCTGCGTGGACGCGCAGCAGTGCATAGCCGAGCGTCCGGACGGTTCGTGCTTGGCTTGGGGCTACTGTACGGAAGAGAAGAACACTTGGCGGTTCGCAGGACAAAGCTGTGAATTCCCCCAGGGTTCCGGGTACAGTCCGTACAGCACTTGCCAGACATTTACGAACCGAAGCGGAAAGACAGCTTCGTATCTCCGAAGTTCGCTCATGAACTTCGATGACGGATTGTGCAGTTCGGCTGTGGGGTGCAAGTGGTATTCGGCTTCGCTTAACAGTTCATCCAGTTCCGGGGCTGACCGGTACCGCATATCAGGCATACCGTCGGACGTGAACACTGTGAATTTCACGCCGACCGCGGCTACGGCCCCCAAGCTGTACCTCAAGGAGGCGGAGCGTTATCGCTGTACTAGCAAGGAAGAGGGCTGTACCGAGTTTCTGCGCCTGTCCAGCGTCGACGGCAATGCGTTGGGTGTGCCCAACGGCACCCAGGCCCAGCTCGTAGCCGCGGCCGTGAGCAATGTCGCCGCTTCAGGCTCCACCAATACCTACGAGCAATACGCGCAGGTGCAGTCCGTCACCATGAAGGAGGCGCCGGCCTATCTGAATTGCTATGATATCGATCCGTCGAACGACGCACCCGAGTGCAAGAGCTACGCCTTGTCCTGTTCCGCCGACGAGGTCGGGTGCGAACTCTACACTCCGGCCGACGGCTCGCCGGCCGTGCCTGGCATTGCCACCACTGACAATATCTGTCCGCAAGCATGCGTCGGCCTGAATGAGTACGGGCAACAACCCAGCTTTTTCGAGCCCGCGCCTACCCCGCCAACTCACCGTTTCATCCCCTCGACCGCCTTGCAGTGTTCGGCCCAATACGTCGGTTGCGAGGAGTTCACGAATGTGGAGCAGAACGAGCGCCGGGAGTACTATTCAGAGCTCCGGCAGTGCGTACGCCCCGGCGAGAGCGATGCCACTTACTATACCTGGGTGGGAAGCGACCTTACCGGGTATCAGCTAAAAACCTGGCAGCTCGAGGGAGGGGCGAGCCAGCCTCCGGTCACTACGGACGGTTCCGGCGACTGCCGAGTGGGCGGAGCGTACCCGACCTCGGACCCGGACTGCAAGGAGTTCTACGATCAGAACGGGAATCCTCATTACCGGTTCTTCACCAAAACACGCTCAGCCTCCGAGCAGTGCAACCGTTACCGCCGTACCGGTACGGTAGGCGTTAACTTCGAGGCCAATGACTGTACGTCGTCAGGCGGCAGCGTGGAAGGCAATTTCTGTTTCTACCGCGCCATCCCTTCCCAAGGCAAGGTGTGCGCGGCGCAATTTGTAGGTTGCCGCGAATTCAGGGGTCCTACCGCTTCCAATGTGCGGTTTGTGTTCCCGGTGTCAACATTCGGCGACAGGGAGGCGGGAGTGAACGCTGATTCCAGCCCGACATCCGGATGGACCGGGGGATCCAACTCCAACGAATCAACCACGGCGTTCGGGCACTCATACGACGCTTACAACGGCACCATGACCCATCCCGTAAGCCTGGTGGAGCAGGGCAGGCAGTACACGCTGACTTTCTGGATACGGCGCAATTCAGGGCCGGGCTACGTCGGCGCCGAGCTCCAAACCTCCAACGGTAACATAGTAGGGGCCTTTGCTCAGGTGCCGGTGGACTATACCGAGTGGCAGCTCTTCTCGCTTGGGCCAATCGAGGTTTCGGCCAGCGCCGGGAACGCGGTGCTCGAGATCAGGTCTTCCGACGGTGATCCGTTCTACATAGATAACATACAATTCCGCGAAGTGCAGGACAGCTTCTTCGTGCGTAAGAATTCATGGAACATGCCGTCGGCTTGCGATGCCAACCTGCACCTGCGGTGCAGTGCTTACCGTACCAGGAGCAATCAGCAAGTCGCGCTTACGG
Organism: uncultured Gammaproteobacteria bacterium; assembly: GCA_964566145.1. Classification (GTDB taxonomy): domain Bacteria; phylum Patescibacteriota; class Patescibacteriia; order Veblenbacterales; family UBA10138; genus CAZMHN01. The sequence goes on along the minus strand of CAZMHN010000001.1, from coordinate 67,254 downwards.
GGTTCTCGCGCATATGCCGCAACGAAGTCGCGGGCTGTGAGGCGCTGGTGAACACCCAGAATTCTTCCTCGCCGCGCGAACAAACATTCACTGTGGGAGGGCAATCCGTGAGCGTACCGGCCGACCAAGTGGCTTACCGCGTGTATGACAGCAAAAAAATATGCAGTGCGGGTTACGCCGGGTGCCGCCGCGTGGGCGATCCGACCATGGACGCAAGCGGCGACATAACTCAGTGGAGCGACGTGTTCATGCGTCTTGACCCCGACACGTTCGACGCTGCAAATCCAGTAAGCCCGCTGTGCGACGTGAGCCAGGACGGGTGCGAAGAGTACACTGACACATCCGGAGCCAGCCATTACTTCAAGGACCCAAAGGAGCGCTTGTGCGAATATAAGATAGTCGACACACAGCGCGGGTACGATTGGTATAAGAAGGGCACGGACGTGCCGTGCAATTTGGTGGCTAACCCGAGTTTCGAGAACTACGATGGGGGCCTGAGCGACGGTGAACCCGACTCATTCGCGAGCTGGTCCAGAAACAGCAACGTGGGGGAGCTGTTCGCAGAGCACTCGTTGAACGGCCGGTATTGGGGAGGCACTGTAGTGCGCGTCCGCAGTGCGGATGTGCAGTACTCGGGTATCTGGTCCAGCAATATACCCTTGCCTTCGAGCGAGAATAGCCGCAGATTCTTCGCCATATCGGCGCGCGTCTGGGTGCCTGCTGATGCGGAAGCCGAAGACCCTTGGTCAGTGGAGAACCATGCGTATGTCAACGGTGCGTGTTCCGGCGGTACGTGTCACCACTACACGTTCGTGGGGGGCGTGAAGGCCCTGACCCGCAATCCCTTGCGCGATCAATGGGTAACGCTGAGCTACGTCATACGCGTTGACGAGCCGGGGGTGGATTCATTGTCTGTCGGGCTAGTCACCAATAACCGTCCAAGTTGTACCGCCGTACCCTGCGTGGCCAATCAGGAGATACTCATGGACGACGTGCGCATTCTGGAGTTGCCGGGCACGCTTACCGATTACGAGGCGCTGCAACAGTCAACAATTGACTACGCCTACCTTTGCCCTTCGGACCAGGCCGGTTGCACTGCGTTCTACGACGGCGGGCTGACCAAGAAGACCTATTACTATCTGAATGACGAACGGATAGACGCCACCACGTGCAGCGGCAGGGTGAGCGAGAAAGAAGGTTGCGTGCTGTTTAATGATCTGTCCAAGAGTTCCGCCCCAATTTGGAGCAGCGGCTTGACCTACACGGCCAGCCGCAATCAAAACAACCAGCTGGTAAGCCCGGTATCGTCCGGCTCCGGCACCTTAGGGACATGCAGTCGGAACACGGCGACCAGCTGTCAGGCCGACGCTGACTGCGGCGGCATATGCCAGAGTACGGGAAGCGCCACTCAGGGTTATTGTTCCAACGACAGGGCCAGGACGTGCGCTACTGCCATAGACTGCGTTAATAACGCTCCGTCGTGCCTGGCTAACCGCGGAGTATGCAGCAACGACGCGACGCAGATGTGCACAACGAACAGCGATTGCAATACGCTGGCGAAGTCGTCCCTGCCCACGTTCCAAATGTCCATACCGCAGTGTTTTGCGACCGAGGCTGACTGCAGGAGGTACCCGCAGTGCTCTTGTCAAATAGACACGGCGCGGTGCGGCGGAACAGTGCCTTACATTTGCTACTCCGGGACGGCCCCCCAGCCTGTGTGTGAGGACACCAACGTGAACCGCTGTTCCAATAACCCGCTGCAGACCTGCACTACGCCTTCGGCTCAGTCTTTGGAGTGCGTGCCTTCGGCTCCCACTTGCAACCAGGTGGTTACCACAGGCAGGGCCTGCAGTAACATCCCGGGACAGACCTGCACCGGCAATGCCGACTGCGTCGATACTTGCGTAGGGCAGGCCTCGGGCGATGCGGATTCCAACGTGGTTCTCAAGGTGCGCCGCGACCGCACTTGCGGCGAGTGGCTTTCCTGCCAAAGCGAGCAGGCCCGTCTGAACCCGCAATCCAACACTTTCGACAGCATTTGCTACAGCCTGGGCGCCTGCAACAGCCTGGCAGGCACCGGCACCGGATCATCTGCGCGGTGCGGCAACTGGCTCAGCGGAAGCTGGCAGCCGAATGATTCCACCCCGCAGGTCCATAGTTTGGCTTGGTATCAGCGCCAACCCAGGAACTGGGACGACCCAGAGTATTCGGGCTACTCAATGGCTAACGTGTACCCGTTGGATGCCTTGACGCAGAAGAACTATTCCACTGACCAGCAGGGACCGGATTACAAGGTGACCTATCAGGACAGGACAGGCGGGCTGTATTGCAACGGTTTGGCTGTCGCTGGCCGGGAGTGCAGTACGCTAGGGTCCAGGTGCAGCGACGGCACTTACTGCGAGTATCGCGATAGGGGCATAAACGGCGAAGGGCCGGGTGAATTCCTGGATAATGTGGCGCCCAGGCAGTGCCGTATTTATCCCCAGGCCGACGCGCCTTTCCCCGCGGCCATTGCCAGCGAATGGAAATCGCCTTGCCAGGGCGGCGTCTGTCCAAATCCAGGCGACGATTATTACATAGAGTTGCCCGAGAGGCTGGCCAGTGGGTTCTCGCAGGCGAACGTGTGCCAGCCTGGCGAGGTGTGCGAGTGTTCGTACCAGCGTGTGGCCTATTCAGGCGGAGAACAGGTGTTCTACAGCATAAGTTCCAGCCAGGTGGACGAGATGGTGGCGGTGGACGAAGGGATAGACGGCGCCCCGCTCATGAGCAGAATAAAGCGGCGTGACATAGCCTACGGCCAGAGCGGGTATTGCGTCGAGAAAGACACTTCCCGCGTCATCAACGCCGGGAGCGCTACGGACTATGCCTGCTTGACATGGTACCCGACAGACGCCGTCGGGGGCGAGATCTCCGTGTACGATTACTCGCCCGAAGCCGGGTACCAGGGCGGCAGTACTTACTACTGCAGTGAGGCCAAGGGCAACCGGAAAGGAGGGACATCAGCTTATCTCGTGGGCGCACATAACGGCCAGCTATGTCCGTCAGGCCGATGGGGGGTAGTGGGCGGGGATAACTGGTACTGCGCGGGTGAAGGATTTACAATTGCGGGCGCGGTGAACACTTGTGCGTTGTTCAATGTGCCGGCAGAGACCAGCGAGCAAGGCATAGTTCTGTCTGATGTTGAAAGCATAGACGTGCACATGGTTGGATATTACGGTAGCGGCCTGGGCGGCGGGCAGTACATCAATGGTAATTTCCAATTGGATGAGGATAGCAGCTGGTGCGGCGGCGGTTCCAGCGGAACCCCGTCAGTGACCGCGGCTTGCAACAGCCTTAGCGGTGATGCTTTGCAGGCTCCAGCAGGCCCTAGTAGCTGTATCGGCGGTCCGGATGACTATGCCGTTATCAAAGCAGTTTTCAATGCGGCTACTAAGGCCTTCCTAGGCTACAACGTCATGGTGGGTGACGGTTCGGGTGACTCAGGCGGCGCCACGATGACTACAGGTATTAGGCTAAGGGAGTACTGCACTGAAACAGTTCAGACCTCTACCAACGTGTCTGACAAAGCCTGGACCGACAGAGTGCTCAGGCGCACGGATTACAACGTGCCGCCCAGCACATTGAACTTCTGGAACTACCGTCCGGACGCTTTCTACGGCAAGCTTCCTTTGAGCGGCACGCCTACCGGCCAGCTCATGTACGTGACAGACAGCAATCAGCAGGTTTCCATAGGAGGCAGGCAGGTGCTGAAGATTTCCACGCCGTATTCTTGCTCTGGGAATTGCGGTACGGTCGCGGCAAGCAACGCCGGCACCTGCAGTAATTCCATAGGCAGGTCTTGTGTTGACGATGCGGAGTGTACTATTCAGTTGGGTGGCTCATGCAATGTGGGAGGGGCAAGCTGTCAGGCTGATTCTGATTGTCCGGCGAATACATGCGAGGGCGAAGACCCTGGTAATGGCGTCTGGGGCCAATGTACGGCCGGCGGTGCACCCTGCGAGATAAACAGTGACTGCGCCACGCCTGCCTATACCAGCTGTACCGTAGCTCCTCCGTCCACCGGAACGTGCGTGCCGCCGACAGGTACGGGTAACGCCGGCATGTGCATTGCCGGCCGAGCGGACAGGCTGTACCAGAATTGCGACAATTCATCTTACTGTAGCGACACTTATAACTCCGGCATATGCATGGGTTACTTCAGCGGCATATGCAACGGCGGTGCGCGCGACGGGGAGAGCTGTCTCAATAATTCCAGCTGTTCCGGAGGCGGGACATGCGAGAATTTGACCGGCATGAATTCCAACACCGGGACGGCCGGGCGCGAGAGTTTGAACGAGATTTTTGCCAAGGAATTCAATAGGTACAGGTACCAGGACAACCGGTGGGACAGGCTCATGACCGATAGCGACGTCAGCGGCAGTGCCCTGGGGTCCTTGGCCCCTGGCGTGCCGGCGGCCCCGGAGATAAAGCCGGTATTGTTCGATAATCTTGGCCGCCCCACAGGCGAGGGAGGAGGGGCTGGGTTCACCATAGTTTCCGGCGGCAGGGCTTACGCGCCAGGCAGTAACTTGACCATTGACTCAGGCGACGGCGTGTCGGTGGCGTTCTACGCCTACAATCCGAACGGAGAACAAATGCCTTTGAATAGAGTGCTGGTGGATTGGGACGACGGCTCGCCTTTGTCCGGCTCGCAGGGCAAATTCAAGAACAGGAAGCATGACTGCAAAGAACCGGAAGAAGCTGGTTATAACTGGGGCGATGATCCGCGCGCGTGCATTGAGGATACGTCTGCGGTTACCGGTTATTTCAACTTCACCAAGGTTTACGTCTGCCCGTCAGGCGAAACGTGCACGTTCGCGCCTAAGGTGCTGGTTCAGGACAACTGGGAGTGGTGCCGAGGGGGAGCGGGCGGTATGTGGAAGAACGACTGTGAGCTGAGCAATATCGGCGCTTGGCTGCCATTCGGGGGAACCATTACCATAGACAACACAGGTTCGTAGATTGTCTAAGAAATAAAATACCCCGTCCCATCGCGTGCGATGGGACGGGGGTTCGTTATCTGCGGGTCAGCTTGACTTGTATTGAATCGCCGTTGAATCTGTAGGCCATGCCGTTGGCCTGATTCATGTTCGTGAACCTGACAACGAAGTATTTGATGTCGTCAGACCTCGGTGGCTGATGTGGAAACGAGCAGTCAAAGCGGAGCAGGCCCTGCTGTACGCGCCCCTTGCCAGTAGGGTTACGGTCGACACATATCAATGAATCGCCGATTTGGAAAAAGTACATGGTCGATTCGTAGGTGTAGGGAAAGGACGAGAAGCCCCAAACTTCCGTATCCGAGGTTATGTATCGCTTGGTAACGGTAATGTTGAGCGTGTGGGACACAGGCTGTTTGTTCGGAGTATGTACTTCAGATAAGATAGCCGTATTTGCCAAGAGTGCACTGCTCGGGAGCGAGCCGGTTATCATGACCTTGTACGGCCAGTTGTAGTAATCACGCCTGGAGTAGATGGCGCAGGGGGCGTTCGATGATGTAAGTACGTTGAATACCGTATCCCGGGTGATGTTTCCGCTGGCATCGTATGAGAAGCAGCGGAAGTACATGCTGTCGCGCTCCTTGATGGTAATGGAGTTGCCGTTGCGGTAGTAGACAAGGTTCGGGCCCTCGTCCAAGAATGAAATGGATGCTGGCACCGGCTTTTCAGGGGTCGGCGAGGGGTCGGTCGGGCCGTCGCCGTCTTTGCCGCATCCGCCTGCGGCGATTGCCAGTGCAGTGAGACATGCCATAAGCATGCAAATCATGCGGCGTTCCATAGGCGCCTCCTTTTGTTAAATTACTGTTGTTGGTTTTAGTTTGCCTCAAGCCTATGGCCTCGACGAATAGCTGTCAATGATTTATGTATTCTTGCACAAAGGAGTAATTTATGCTATAATATATATATCTTTTTAGGCATGAACGTGATAAAATTCCTTAGGATTTAGCCACGTAATACATTGGCCGTTAGAATTATCGGCCGTCCCATCTAAAACGAACCCCATGGGCAGTACATTCGCCCGATTGGCAGCATACGCTCGCCGCATAGCGCACCGACCCGCCTGGCTTACCGCCATGGCGGTGCTTGCGGTGCTGGCGGCGCTCGTTCCCGTGGCGGCCAATGCTCAAATCGCCAGTGCGGTGGCGGGATTTTTTGCAGGCATCATTTTGGCCATTGCCAGCTTTTTGGGCAAGCTCACCCTCACGCTCATTGGGCTCCTCATAGAGGTGGCGCAATACAACGATTTCATCAACGCCGAGGCGGTGAAGAAGGGATGGGTCATCGTGAGGGACATATCCAACATGTTCTTCGTCGTCATTCTGCTGCTTATCGCCTTTGGCAGTGTGTTCCGCATCGAGGAGTACCAGTACAAGAAGCTCCTGGGCAAGCTCCTCATCATGGCCGTGCTGGTAAATTTCTCCAAGGCTATCACGGGTTTCTTCATCGACGTGGCCCAGGTGGTCATGCTCACTTTCGTGAACGGGTTCAAGGAGGCCGCCGCAGGCAACTTTGTACAGGGGTTCCACTTGGCCGAGATATTCAAATTCGCGGAGCAGGGAACGTCCGAGGCGAGCGGCGAGTCGTTCTTGTTTGCCGCCATGCTGGCGCTTATCACCATAATCATCACCACTGTTGTGGTGGCGGTGTATCTCATGGTGTTCCTAATCCGCATCGTGGCGCTGTGGTTCCTCGTCATTGTCTCACCCATAGCTTACGTACTCTCGGCTTTCCCGGGCGACGCCAAGAAGTACTCATCAATGTGGTGGGATCAGTTTGGCAGGTACGCTTCGACCGGACCGATTCTGGCATTCTTCCTGTGGCTGTCTTTGGCAGTGATGCAGTTCAGCACTAATGCTCTCGGGGATTTCACGGCCAATCAGGCCGCGGGAGTGGATGACCTTAGCATTCCCGCGGCGGCCATAACTGAGATTGGACAGTCCGAAGTGCTGCTGTCTTTCATCGTCAACATAATCCTTCTGATGGGCGGCTTGTGGATGACCCAGCAGTTGGGAGTGATGGGCGGTCAGCTGGCGGGCAAGGCCATGGCCAAGATTCAAGGCGCCGGAGCCTCAATTGCCAAGGCGCCATTGAGACTGGCTGGCGGGGCGGCCGTGTTGGCCGGCAAGGGGGCGAAGGGTACTGGCAAGTTCTTGTGGGAAGAGGCCACATCGCGATTGGGTGTTGAGGGATCGCTCAAGAAATGGAAGGAGGGCTGGCAAAAGGGCGTGGCCAAGCGCGCCTCCGACCGCGTGACCAGACAGCAGTCGGTGTATTTGGACAGGGTGGAGAAGGGCAGGGTACTGCAGGCGCTTGGCTCGCCCGCCCATCTGTTTACCCATCAGTGGAATCTGAAGAATTTGGGCAAGGTCGCCTCATTCCGAGCAGGGGATATTACCGGAAAGACATACCTCAGGCACAAACAACGCGCCGACGAGATAAGGCAGCAAATGGCGGCTCTTTCCGGCAAGGCAAAGCCGAACAAGTCTGATGTGATTTTCCAGAAGATGGAACGCGAGAAGAAAGACATTGCTAGATTGGAAAAAGAGTACGGGAAAAAGGTGGAGTTGGCCGGGGCTACGGATGATACGAAAGCGAAGACCAAGCTGATGAAAGAAGCAGATGAAATCCAGAAAGCAGTCGAAAAGAAGAAACAGCAGTACGCTGCGAGCTTCAGCCAGTATGAGGGCAAGAGTCCCGCAGAGGTCGAGCGGATGGAGCGGGAGCGCTTGGTGGGGCTGGCCATGAGCAAGCGCCAGCAGGCCAAAGCCATTTCCGATAATAAGGGTTTGTTGCCTGATCAAATGGAAACCCGCAACAAGCGGCTTGAGGAACTCACGCAGAAACTCGTTAGCCTGCAACAGGCGCGCGAGGCTAAGGCGAGGCAGCTGAGGATTCAAGGGCTGTTGCCTAAACAACAACAAGAGGCTTTGGCAGGAGATGACAAAGAGATACGCCGAGTGGAAGCGCTCATAGGAGGCCTTCAGCATCCTGGGCTTTCGGCCGAAGAAAAATCGGATAAGGCGGCGCGGGTGACGAAGCTGCGCCATGAGGCAGACGAGGCCGAGGCGGATGCAAAAAGTTCATACACGAGCGAGGTGGACAGGGCGGCTGCGGCCGGACGCATCGCCAAACTCAATGAAGAGATGCAGGAAGAATTGCGGCAAGCCAACGAGTACGCCCCGGCGACCGATTATGAGATTCGCCGTGAGCAGCGGACTGAGATCAACAAAGAGATGAGCGAGATGCAGACTGACAACTGGCAGGAGCTCCATAAAATAATGAGAGACGCGATTGAAGTCGGCGATACAACCAGGGCCGCGGCCGCATACCTGAAGGCCACCAAGTATGGGAACGAGAATGAGATACAGAACGAATTCGGTTTCAAATCGGACGCCACCGGCATGCGCCAGTTCATTGAGGAGATATTCATCAAGAAATTGGGCATGGCTCGAGAACAGGCGCTTTCCATAGGCAGTGACGCGAGCTATATAGCGGAGGGCGTGAAGCACTGGGGCGCCGCCAGGGCTGTGAAAGTAGAGAACGGAAAAATGGAGTGGCAGGATGAAGGCGACAGGATGAAGGAGGTCCTCGCCGAAGTTCGCAAGGTGGACTTTGAAAGGTTCTTGCGCGAAGCCAACAGGCTGGCCTGGGGTTCAGAAACTCCGGCCCCTGACCTGCCGCCTGATGTCTCAGCCGAAGAGCGCGCCAAGGCGTACGCCGTGAGCGGACAGAGGGGCTTTCAGATAAATGATTTCGGCAAGGCCTATTTCGTAGAGAAATGGGAGGGCATGCGGGAGCAATTGAAGAAAGAGCGCTTCAATGTGAACCTGGCGGTCAACCTGACGTCAGGCGACAACGTGCAACAGCTTGAGGAGCTTGCGCGGAAGGGTTTTGTGAGTCCGGATAAGTTGAAAGAATACGGGGAATTTTTGGATGAGCTGAAGGAATTCGCAGGCACTGGAGAAGGCGAAGGCGCGTTTGCGAACATTGAGAATATTATGAAAGGTAGGTCCGTTTAGTATGCCGGAGGATAATTTTTCAAGCCAAGCACTGGCTCAGCGTTTATCCTCAACGGATTTTTGCGATCTGTTGGGCCGATACGTTGATTTTGTCGTCGGCCAGGGCGACATGGCGAAGGGGTATGAGTTATGGAAGGCGCTTTCGCAAGCTTTGGCTGGGGCAACAGGCCTAAAGCAGGAGCAGTCGCTGTGGATGACCTATCAGAAACTCAGAAAGCGGCTTGGATTTTTATGCCTGCCTTTTCTGTTGGATAAAGATGCCGTAGAGCTTTTCCGTGACGGAGCGCTGACGGGCCTGACGGATGTTGATATGGATGTGCAGGATAAGGTGGAAGCCAGGCTGGTCGGGATTATTCTGCATGAACAGCGCGATGCGCACAAGAAACAGCTGGTCCAAGCCCTCATGGAAAACGTGGAATCGCTTGGCGACAAGACGAATGAATCTCAAGCGGTGCGCACCGTAGGAGATTGGTTGCGCGATTACAGGAACTTCGCCGGCGCCAGCACCATCGACGCCTATAAGCGCGGGCAGTATTTGAGCCAGAACTCCGCCGTTATGGCGCTAGATGGCGCACAGCGTGCAGTTTTGCGTTCTCTGCTGGGTTTGTTTGACTACTTGCAATTGTCGTCGCTTACGCCAGAGGGGCTCGAGGAGCGCGTTACCTTCGTGAATCAGGGGGAAAAGGTGATTTTAGACAAAGGCCAGGTGCGCACTCTGCCTAAAGAACCGGACGACATAATTGATAAGATAAGGAATGCCGGCGGAGCGCGGAGCGCGGCTGAGACGCCGGGAGAAGAACAGGAACAGACTATCGGTGTGCAAGTTCCGCCAGTGAGCCAAACACGACAACCTGTTATTCCGATGACCGAGCGAGAGCTGGTCGAGGAGAGAACATCTTTGTCGTTGGCTCCTCCCGCACCCAGCCAGCCGGCTGAACAGACGGAGGGAGGCATACCCTCTCCCCAGCCCGTAGTGCCGACCAAGTTCGTGCCGCCTCCGGAAACCTTGCCTATTGTGCCGCTTCAGCCCACGCCACAGGCCATGAAGACGGCCCGACCGGCGTTCTTCTTCGACCTGGAGGATGAGCGCGAGGCTGATAAGCACCGTGAGAAGACGGAGGGGTCTTTGACATTGGAACAGGAGTTGCGGCGCTATGCCGATGAAGTGATACAGAAGAACAGCCTGGCTTTCAAGGATGACGTGAATAAGCGGCGGTTCATTCAGCTGTTCGTGTCGCGCCTCAAAGATGTCCGCGGGACTGTGGAGGTGCGCGAGGCGCTGTTGAAGCCGGCCGAGACCGGCGGCTTGGCTCTGGAATCAAGCAAGGCTGAGCAGGTCATAGGCATAATGGAATCGGCCAAGCGCGAATTCGGCGAACGCTTGACAAGGGGCGAAGTGAAGCCGCAGGCGGAGCCGGTAGCCCCGCCAGCAGGCGCTCCGTTGCCCCCCCGCCCGCCGCTGGGCGCATCCGCGCCCCCGCAGAGGCCGTCCGCGCCGGCTTTCGATGCCGGGAAGGCCGAGGAGTGGCGCCAGCAGATGCTCAGGGAGCTACAGACCAAAGCGCCTGCGGTAGCCGCCTCGACGCGCGAGACGGTGCGTCCTCAGCTTATGGACGTGAAAGCCCCGCCTAAGGTGGTGGGTCCTCTCGATGAGCTCATGACGCTTTCATTGGTCGATTTCCGCCGTCTGGGCGCCACGCCGACCGAGGCATTCCGTAAGGTACGCGCCAAGATAGATCTCATCGGGGAAACGTCGATCGCCAGGCGCATTGAGGCGGTGAAGGCTTGGCACATGAGCCCGGTCTATCGCCAGTACATTGCCCTCGGGCGGGAGAGCATAGAACAGGAAAAGCCCGTGGCGCAGGTCATCACGGCACACCAGAGCCTTGGGGAGAAGGTGCTGACCGAGGCTGAGTTCAATGCCGTAGTCGATTTTAATAGTAAGCTCAGATTCTAGACCGGGCGCGTGGTACACTTACTTTATATGCAACAGTTCGTCGTCCCGCAGTTCATAGATGTAGAGGATAAGATAATCGGCCCCGTAACCGTCCGTCAGTTCATAGTTATGTTGGTGGCCGGATTCCTCCTGTTCTTGGAGTTCAAGTTCGCTGATTTCGGCTTGTTCATTTTAGAAGCGTTGGTGACCGTGTTCCTGACGGCGCTGTTCGCTTTCATGAAAGTGAACGGGATGCCGTTCCATTTCTTCCTGTCCAACTTTTTCGCTACGTTCTTCACGCCCAAGGTGCGGGTGTGGCAGAAGCCGACTGAACTTACCGATGTGGCTCCGGCGCGCGGCCGCGCCACCACGGCCGTTCCGGAAACTCACCGCACCAAGCCTTACGTCCCGTCTTCCCGGCTACAGGAGTTGTCGTTGGTCGTGGATACCGGAGGAGCGTATCAGCCGGAAGACGAGTTTGGAGCCAAGAGCAAGGAGTGATATTTGTTTATGCCGCTTAGGAATGTATTAGCCAAGTCGAAAGTCGGACCGCCTACGTCTTCGTATCTCGACATCGCCGAGGTGCGGGACGGATGCGTCATTATGCGCGACGGAACGCTCCGGGGCGTGCTCTTGGCTTCATCCATAAATTTTGCCCTGAAGAGCGAGGACGAGCAGACGGCCACCATCCAGGCCTACATGCAGTTCCTGAATTCGCTCGACTTCCCGCTCCAGATAGTCATTCAGTCCAGGAAGCTCAACATAGACTCATACCTCAAGAACCTGGCCGACCTGGAGAAGCAACAAACGAACGAGCTTCTGCGGGTGCAGATAAGCGAGTATCTGAACTACATCAAGGAGCTTATCAGCCTGGGCGACATCATGACCAAGCGGTTTTTCGTGGTGGTGCCGTACAGTCCGGTATCCGACAAACAGCGGAGCCCTGTCTCGCGGTTCCTATCCGCCTTCAGCGCCGCCAAGCACGTGCGTCTGAACCGCCAGGAGTTCGAGCATCACGCGGATGAGCTGGCCAAGCGGTGTGATTTTGTGGCCACAGGACTGAACTCCATTAGTCTGAAGGTGGCTCGACTGGATACCCAAAGCCTGATTGAACTGTACTACGCCACGTACAACCCGGAGCTCAAGGGCCAGCAACCCATGACGGACATAGATAAATTGCAGGTTGACCGGACCACTGCGGTGTTGCCTGACGAGCAACCCGTATAGGCAGGGTGACTATGGGACTTTTTACGAAAAGCAAGGTGCAGAAACAGCTCAAGGAGACGGCCGCTCCGCCCCCGGAGCAGGTTATTCCGACTGGCACGCAAAAGGAGATACTGGAGGCTGAAAGAATATTGCGGGAAGGGGCGGTCCGCGTACGGGACCTTATCGCGCCGGCCAGTTTCCGCATCATGCCCGATCACGTGGAGCTCAACGACCTCTACCTCCGGACCTTGTTCGTGCTGTCGTACCCGAGGTACATATCCGTGGGGTGGTTCGCCCCCATCGTGAACCTGAACGCCACCTTGGACGTGGGCATGTTCTTCTACCAGGTGCCGTCCGAAGTCATCCTGAAGCAGCTCCGGAACAAAGTGGGCGCACTGGAGGCGCAGATAGTGGCTGACCATGACAAGGGCGCACCCAGGGATCCCATACGCGAAACAGCCCTTAGGGACATTGAGAAGCTTAGGGACGACCTGACCCAAGGCATCGAGCGCTTCTTCCAGTTCGCGCTTTATGCCACCATTTACTCCCACGATAAAAAGGAGCTGGACAAGCTTACCGAACAGGTGGAATCCATCATCGGCTCCAAGCTGGTCTACTCCCGACGCGCGCTGTGGCAGGGAGAACAGGGATTCAACTCCACCTTGCCGTTGGCCAACGACGAACTGCAGATTTACTTCAACATGAACACGTCGCCGGTGGCCTCGTCTTTCCCTTTCATCTCCGCCGAGCTGACCAGTGATAACGGCATACTGTACGGCATCAACCGCCACAATAATTCGCTCATTCTGTTCGACAGATTCAGCTTGCAGAACGCCAATATGGTGGTGTTCGCCACATCGGGCGCTGGCAAGAGCTACGCCGTGAAGCTCGAGGTGCTCCGTTCGCTCATGATGGGTACGGACGTCATCATTGTTGACCCGGAAATGGAGTACAAGCACCTGTGCGATGCCGTGGGCGGGACCTACGTGAATATTTCTCTGAATTCGGACGCCAAGATAAACCCGTTTGATTTGCCGCGCCCGGTAGGCGACGTGAAGACCGGCGACATTATACGTTCAGCCGTCATCACTCTGAAGGGCCTGATGCGTCTGATGCTGGGCAACCTTACACATCAGGAGGACTCCATCATCGACCGCGCACTCATTGAAACCTACGCCAAGAAGGACATTACCTCTACTACGGACCTGTCTAAGGCGGAGTCGCCGGTCATGGCGGATTTCGAAGAAGTGCTGGCGGGCATGCAGGGCGGGGAGGATTTGGTATTGCGGCTCAAAAAGTATACGGAGGGTACTTTTGCCGGATTGTTCAACAGTCCCACTAACGTTGACGTGCGGAACCAGCTGGTGGTGTTCTCGGTCAGGGATTTGGAGGATGAGCTCAGGCCCATCGCCATATACACCATCGTGAACTACATCTGGAACGTGGTCAGGTCACAATTGAAGAAACGCATTTTGGTCATCGACGAGGCATGGTGGCTGATGCAGCACGAGGACTCTGCCAAATTCATCTTCGCGTTGGTGAAACGTTGCCGCAAGTACTACCTTGGCGTTACCACAATTACGCAAGACGTGAACGATTTCCTGACCAGCCCCTACGGACAGGCCATAGTCACGAATTCCAGCCTGCAACTGCTGTTGAAGCAGTCGTCAGCCGGCATCGACATTGTGGTGAAGACCTTCCTTCTGACCGAGGGTGAGAAGTACTTATTGCTGGAGTGCGGGGTAGGCGAGGGTATATTCTTCGCCGGCTCAAAGCACGCCGCCATCAAGGTGGTGGCCAGCTACACCGAGGATCAGCTCATAACTAGCGACCCCAGGCAGCTTCTGGAGATAGAAGAGGCCAAGAAACAGTTCGAGGCCAGCCTGCAGGAGCCGGAGATAGGGTAGAAAGACATGAACCGACGTCTGCTTATCATAATTTCCTTGTCGGCAGCACTGATAGCGGCCCTGGGCATAGCCGCGTGGAGCCTGTGGTCCTCGCGCACATCCAGCGGCCGGATAGAGCAACCGCCCATAACAGAACAATCGCCCGAGGCCTCCGCTCCTGATCCGATTCAGCCGGCCCCCGCAGGCGAACCGGCCGTTGACACGAACACCCTGGGCCTTCAGCAGACTGCTTACGCCTTTGCCGAGGGGTACGGCAGTTACTCCACAGACGCGCCATTCGAAAATTTGAAAGCACTCGACCGGTTCTACACCGAAGGCTTACGCCGGCAGGTCGAGCGAACCATGGATTCGGGCGCGGGCGAACCGGCGGCGTTTTACAGCTCTTCCTCGCGGGCGCTCGTTCTAGAAGTGATCCAGCAGGGGGAAATTTCGGCCGAAGTTTGGGTGCAAGTACAGCGGCAGGAGCGCTTTGCGCGCGAGGAGGCGCCCAGACTGTCTTATCAAAAACTAAGGTTGTCCATGGTGCTAAGCGGCGGTCAGTGGCTGGTGGATAGCGCCAGGTGGGAGCAGTAGCCTATGCCCTTACCTGCCATTGCCGCTGCCGTGGTTAGGGGCGCGGCCGTTGCACGCGAGACGCAGGTAGCCTTGGTGGCCGAGCGCGAATTGGCAAAGCGGGTAGCTGGGAAAGCCGCGGCATCGGCTCTGCAGGGTAAGGCAGAGTCAGTCGAACGTCTAGCCAAGAAACTGAAACAGCTGAAGAGGATAGGTTGGCTGATAAAAGGAGTGACGTTCGGCACCACATCCTTGGGCGACGTGTTTATTTCCATCTGGGCCTTGTTATCCTGGTCGTTTATAGAGACAATAATTTTTCCAATCGTTATACCATGGTGGAAACAGTCTGGCTGGGAAAAGGCGGTCAATTACGGATTAATGCTTTTTGCGCTTACAATTCTGATTATAGTGTTCGGCGTGGTTTACGCGTTGGTTAGTGACCCGGCCATGGCATGCGAAAACCTAGGCCCGGCCGTATCGCCAGTTTTGGGTCTGTTCGGCAAGGTGGGCGGATGCGAGCTTGCGGGCACGGTGTATAAGTGGGTAGCACAATAGTATGAACAGGAGATTTTTCATTTTACTCGTATCATTGGCGGTGCTGGTGTTGCCGTGGGTGGCCCTGCCGGCGTTGGCCGCCGATTCGGGATTGGATGAGGCGTTGCAGAAGCGTTGCTGGCTGGAAGCTGATTGCGAAGGGGCCAAGGGCATATGGGGCAAGGGAAACGTATTTCGCGGAAATCCGGTGTATGGAAATGGGGAGAATGACCAATGGAGCGTGGAGAACTGCCGGGGTACGGCTGACGTGGAAACAGCCCGCTGTTTTGTAGGCAGTACGAACATAGACCTCCAGGTGCCCATTCCCGGCTTCGGAAGCAAGGTCACGGGCGGATTCCCGCAATACCTGGCGGCGTTCTACAAGTTCTTCGTGGCCATGCTGGCTGTGGTGGCCGTGGTCATGGTGATGTGGGGCGGCTTCAAGCGTATTATGGCCGCGGGCAGTCCCGCCAAGATAACTGATGCCAACGACACGATTGTCAGTGCGATTTCAGGCCTGGTGATAGCGCTCTTGTCCTACTCTTTGCTTTCATTGGTGAACCCAAGACTGGTCTTGAACACCCTGCCGCCCATAGAAATGGTCAAGCCGGATTTTTTCGGTTTCTGTCCTAAGTACAGCGAGAATCCGGGGCTGTATAGCGTGGGATACTATGACAAAACCGGCAAATGTGTAGGCGGAGACCGCAACAGGATGGATTGTTATCAGAACTCAGATTGTCCGGGCGGTGGACAGTGTGGTGGTTCCAGCGCTGAACTTATAACGCAGCGGCCATTAGTGACATGCGGAAGGACACTTGTAGTCAATGGAAATGAATGTATCGGGATAGAATGCGATGGCGGACAAGGATGTTTTGAAAATCTTTATAGCGACAGTCCGAAATATGCGTGTAGTAATTATCTGATACAGGGTAAGCTCACTGGAATCGAGACTAATTACATTGATTTACAGATAATATGTAATAATACTAACCCTGCTTCAGGTTTTGATTGTAGCGTAAGCGAACCAAATGCACCTAATGTCAGCACCATTGACGTCGAGGGCAAATCAGCCTATGCCGTTTCTAATTGTTGGGGCCAGGGCGGTGGAATGACCGGAGAACGTTCCTATATGCCGTTACGACCGTCGGCCTTATGTTCCTCATCAGGAGGAGGCAAGGGCTATGCACTTTTAGTCGAAGTTGAAAGCTCCGGGTCAGATGACTGGTATGCTGTGGATGCTTCTTCTTGTCAAGCCGGCGAAACAAAGCACATTTCCGGTTCGTCGCCCAGTGCCAGTGACCCCAAGGCCGCGGCGGTTGACAGATTGGATTGGGGTGCCGTGCCCGCTTCCAGTTTGATACCGGAAAGTGCGATACTGAATCAGGATGGAAGTATTAGGACTCCGTTCGTGTGCGATCTAAACATTACACGGGCCAATTTCCCTGACCGCTAGGCATATGCTTGAGAATTTGGACAGACGGAAGCTTATTTTGATGGCGGTGGTCGCCGTTGGCATCATAGTGCTGGCCTGGCTTATGTACCTGGTGTGGCGTCCGGAGCCGGTTGAGCCGCCTACTAACGTGAACGTAACTCCGCCAGGAGGCTTTCCGGCCGTGAATGAAGGCGGACCTGCGCCAGGCACGAACGAGCCGGGTATCGGAGTGCCTGTGTTCCCGGAAGCTTCGCTCGTAGCTGACGGAGGCCTTACCGCTTCACCGGCCCTTACCAGCGGCGCGGCCTTGGATCCGGAGGTGACTTCAAGCGGGACGGTGCGGTACTACGACGCGGCTACGTGTCAGTTCTACGAGGTGGACGCGAGCGGCAACCGTAGCCGCCTGGCCGAGGCCACGTATTGCAACGTGCAGGATATTACCTGGGCCGGTTCCAAGGACAAGGCCGTGCTTGAGTTCCCGGATGGCGCCAACATCGTGTACGATTTCCGTACGCAGAAGCAGTACACGCTCCCCCAGGAGATGGCTGAGTTTTCCTTTTCATACGACAGTAGCGAGCTGGCCGGCAAGTTCCTGAGCGACCGTACGGCTGACAATTGGATAGTGGCCGTGAATCCGGACGGCTCGAATCTCAGGGGCATAGAGCCTATGGGCGACAACGCGGACAAGGTGGATGTAGAATGGGCGCCGAACAACCAGGTGGTAGCGCTGTCTCGTACCGGCGAGGCGCAGGGCGTGTTCGAACAGCAAGTTCTTCTCATAGGCTTCAACGATGAGAATTACCGAGCCCTGAACGTGGAAGGCCGGGGCTTTACTCCCAAGTGGACTCCGGACGGACAGCGCATATTGTATTCGGCGTACAGCGATCAGACCGACTACAAGCCCATGCTTTACCTGGTGGACGGTTCGGTTGACCGGGTGGGCTCAAACCACCAGACTTTGAATCTGTCCACTTGGGCCGATAAATGTACTTTCGCGGGTTCGGCGGCCTATTGCGCCGTGCCTCAGGAGCTTCCAGCTGGCGCCGGGTTTGCGCGCGAGATGGCGCAGGGCGTGCCAGACACCGTTTGGCGCATCGACTATACGACCGGCAGTACCACGGTGGTGGGTTCGCCGGTCAACGAGCGGGGAGAAGGCGTTACGACAGGGAATCTGACTGTTTCCGGGGACGGACGGTTCCTGTATTTTACGGATGACGCTACGGGCATATTGCGAAGTATGCAGTTATCGGAGTAGTGACTCGCTATGCCGGCGTGGATTCGTTCGCCATTGCTCTGGCTTCTAGGCGTGAGTTGCATAGTGCTGGCAATGGCAGCAGTGAAAGCTTGGCCCAAGGGCTCTTCCGGTCCAGTGCCGCTCGAGGAGCCGTTGGATTATAAGTTGCCTGCGCAAGTGCAGGTGTTCGCGGCTGATCCCAGCCTGGGGTCTGGCACCGCCAATGTCACCATAGTCGAGTTCAGCGACTTCCAGTGCCCCTATTGCGCCCAGTCCGCTCCGGCGGCAAGGCAGGCGGTTGAGAGTTCCGGCGGCAAGGCCAGGCTGGTATGGAAGGATTACCCGGTGCCTGGACACGACGAAGCACTGCCTGCGGCTATAGCGGCGCAGTGTGCGCATCAGCAGGGCAAATTCTGGCAGTACCACGACGTCCTGTTCCGT
This sequence comes from uncultured Gammaproteobacteria bacterium, assembly GCA_964566145.1. Taxonomy (GTDB): domain Bacteria; phylum Patescibacteriota; class Patescibacteriia; order Veblenbacterales; family UBA10138; genus CAZMHN01. The sequence goes on along the minus strand of CAZMHN010000001.1, from coordinate 48,957 downwards.
GAACAGGCACGCTTGGGCAACGATGCCTATGTTGAGCTGGCGGGAGAGGTGGGTTTAAGGCTGCCGCAGTTCATAAGGTGTCTGGACGGCAAAGAGACGCAGGCGATAGTAGAACGCAATCGGCGGGAGGGGGACGCCATAGGCATCGACGGGACGCCCTACTTTGTAATCAACGGCCAGGCGTGGAGCGGCCTGCTTACCGCTTCCGATCTGGAAGCCATAATTCGACAGCAACTCTAAGCACCTTTATGCTTGAGATATGAGCAGGCTGTGGATTTTATCCGGCATATGGTGCGTAACGGCATTGGTGGTGCCTATGCTGGCTATGGCCCAGACTGGTCAGGACGCGGCGGAAGCGTGCAAGGTCGCTGACAGCGCCTATTTACCGGCCGCATTCACAGCCTACAATACCAATAACGTAGGCGACCCCAGCGATGATACCTGCGGTATAACTGGAAATGAGGTTATGTGTCCGGGCCTAGAAGGCAGTTCCATGCCGGGCGTTCCCAGGTACGTGTGCTGTTATCGCCCCATCGGTACGAATCAGGCGGAGTATGCCTGTGTCAAGACAGTGATGCTGGCGGCGCCTGGGGGTGAGCAAGATGTTATCGATGACGCAGTTGTTGTATCATCGACCGTGGCGTCAACCTTGCCGCTTGATCTTGATTCTGAAACTCCATCGCCAGCCAGCTCGGTTACTTTCATACCACAGGTTACTATTCCGGGTAGCATTACTATTGGAGGAGCCAACTTTACCGTCCGGGCAGGCGAGGGAATAGTCATTACCGCTTCGACCGCAGTGCATTATTTCGCCCTTTTCTACCGCTTTTTTGTGGCCATGCTGGCCGTGGTCGCCGTGGTCATGGTGATGTGGGGCGGCTTCAAGCGCATCATAGCCGCAGGCAGTCCCACCAAGATAACTGATGCCAACGACACAATTTTTAGTGCATTGTCCGGATTGGTCATTGCGCTTATTTCCTATTCTCTGCTTTCGCTCGTGAATCCGGCGTTGGTTGATTTGCAGTCTCTGGATGCAATTACGCCAATAGACCGCATAGAGTTCAGTCTTGATACGCTGGAATCAAGTGAGGACGTCTCCACTCAAAGTTCGCCAACGGCATGGGCAGTGTCCGGTGACAATATCATAAACAGCTCGGGCCAGCGGGTGGATTATTCAATCGCGATTGACTTGGAAAAGGCGGCGAGCGCGCTCAAGAACAAAGGGATTAGCCTGGTCATTGCTTCTGGCCTCCGCAGTGAAGCCAAGCAACGCGAGCTTATTGCCCTGAACTGTCAGAATACCCCGTGTGCCAGTCCGCCGTGCAACCCGCCTATATCATGCAATCCAAAGCCTGGCCGTCCCACTACGTGCATGATGAACAACGGGCCGATAAGTTGTCCGCATACCACCGGTCGGGCGGTGGACGTATGGCCATCTATGGGTAGCGTGCAGGCCATCACCCAGAAGGAGTGCCTTAAGAACAAGACGTTGTGCGAACAGAATACGGCCATGGCGGCTGTCATCCAAGCTATGCGTGACCAGGGTTTTTGTAAGCTGTGTTCCGAGCCCTGGCATTTTGAGAAGCCGAAGATGTCCTCATGCTGTAACTGATTTGTTTCCGGCGCGGTGGTTATGGCCAAGGTATCCATTGTGTATGCGTGCTCAAACTGTGACGCCCAGTATCCGAAGTGGACTGGCCGGTGTTCGCAATGCGGCAAGTTCGGCACCATAGGGACTGAAGGCGCCGCGATTCAAGCGGCCAGGAAGCCCGTCGGTCCGTCGAGCGTTCCGGCCGAGGCCGTGTCTTTGTCGCAAGCGGGAGCGGTGCAGGCGCCTAAGACGGCAACCGGTTTTGCCGAGGCCGACCGCGTGCTGGGCGGCGGCCTGGCCAAGGGGAGCGTATTGTTGGTGTCCGGCGAACCTGGCGTAGGCAAGTCCACTTTGTTTCTGGCTATAGCCGGAAGAGCCGCGTCGGCGCTCTATGCCTCGGGTGAGGAATCCGCCGAACAGGTAGCCGGACGTTTTCACAGGCTTGGTTTGAAAGGGGAGTCTTTGGCGTTCGTTTCCAGTACCGACGTGTTAGCGCTTACGGCGTCCATAAGACAGCGCCTGCCTCAGCTTACCGTGGTGGACAGCTTGCAGACTTTTCAGCACCCAGGCACGGACGGCTCGCTGGGCTCGCCCAACCAGGTGCGGGCCGTGGCCGCTGAGCTGGCGCAGACAGCCAAGGCTACCGGAGTTCCCGTTGCCATTGTCGGGCATGTGACCAAGGAAGGCATAGCCGCCGGCCCCAAGACTGTGGAGCATCTGGTGGACGTGGTGTTGGCCCTGGACGGCGACCCGCATCAATCTCTGAGATTTTTACGCGCTTCCAAGAACCGTTTCGGATCGACCGATGAGGTGGGGGTGTTCAAGATTGATGACAGGGGACTTGCGGAGGTGGCAAATCCGTCTGAGCTGTTCCTGCGCGAACGCCATCACGGCGCAGGTTCGTGCGTGACTTGCGTGCTGGAAGGTTCGCGGAGCCTGGCCATAGAGCTTCAGGCCCTGGTCACTAGGGCGCATCAGTCCAGGCCGACGCGCGCCACCACTGGGTTCGACGCGAACCGTCTGCAGGTTCTGCTGGCGGTCCTGGGGGAGCGGGCCGGCGTCAGGCTCAACTTCAGCGACGTATACATAAACCTGGCCGGAGGCTTTCGTAGCCGCGAGCCGGCTTTGGATCTGGCCGTGTGCGCGGCCGTGGCCTCGGCCGCCCTAAAGAAGACCTTGCCTCAGGATCTCATGGTGTTCGGCGAGGTTGGCTTGGGCGGCGAAGTGCGTCCGGTTACGGGCATGGGCAAGCGCCTCATGGAGGCAGGGCGGCTTGGTTTCAAGCAGGCGTTGGTGCCGACGTTGCCCGGCGACATCCATCCACCCAAAGACATGCAAGTGGTAGCGGTCCGTACTGTGGCCGAGGCTGTGGACTGGGTGAGGCACTAGCGGACGTCCGGACAAAAAGAAAAGGGGCCAGCTCTTGCGAACTAGCCCCCGGGGTACAATGGTGTGAAGGTTACTTGGAAAGAACAGTTTCCGGCGTTGGCGACACAGGTTTGAATCCCAAGTCCTGCAAAACCTGTTGGTCCACCTTATGGGGAAGTTCCCGCGCTGCAAGTTCTCGCACCATGGCGAAGATGTTGTTGTCGCATCCAACAGGCTCCTGGACGCACAAGTTGCTCATATTCACCACGATGCGGTGTATACGTTGGTTTTTTCGATTTTTCCACCAACCTATATCTCGCCAGCTTGAACCGCCGCCGTTGCCATTTGTGTTTTGCTTCATATATCGCTCTCGCTTTTTACATGGGTAGGTTTGTTTGGATCGTGGATTAATGCCGTACACAGGGTGGCAGTGAGGTCATGCGGCTAGCTGCTGTCGAAGAGCATGGATTCCTCCGCGTGATGGATAGTGATTGGTTGTATGGCCGGCCGATTGGAATCATGCCGGGGTAAAATAAATTATAAGGCCGGAGCTGCACTCCTAGTTACCCGAATCATAATGTTCCGGGGAAGCGAGTGTAGGGCACAAGGGCCCTGAAACCCCGGTTGTGCCGGGTTGGTTATGCAGCCCGGCCGAGCTTTATCAATGTCAAAGAACGAATCGTTCAATACAGGCCAGTGTACCTGTTTGCGGCGAACCGTCAAGTTTATTCGCCGTGAGCCAGGATTCCTTGAAGCTTGCGTTTTACCGCAGGCCAGTGCGCGAGCGACTGGTCTTGTTCCAGCAGTGCGTCGGCGGCCCGGCGGACCTCGTTGAGCAGTTTGGCGTCCGCCAGGTTGGCGAACCTGAGTTTGAAGAAGCCGGATTGTGCGGCCCCGAGCAGGTCGCCCGGCCCGCGCTGTGAAAGGTCGAACTCGGCCAGTTCGAACCCGTTCGAGAATTTGGTCAGGGCCTTCAAGCGTTCCAGCGCCCGCGGCGAGGTCGAATCAGAAACGAGCAGGCAATAGCTTTGCCGTTCCGACCGCCCAACTCGGCCCCGGAACTGATGGAGCTGGGCAACTCCGAATCTGTCGGCGCCCTCGATGGCCATAACGGCGGCTTCGGGTACATCCACCCCCACCTCGATTACGGAAGTGCATACGAGTACTGGCGTTTCACCGCGCCTGAACTTTTCCAGCGCCTCAGCTTTATCTTTGGAGGTAAGCTTGCCGTGTAACAGCCCAAGTTTTAGATCGGGGAACACCTCGCGTGACAAGCGCTCATGTTCTTCCGTGGCCGCTCGCACTCCCAGCGCGTCCGATTCGTCGATAAGCGGGCACACAATGAAAGCACGGTTGCCAGCTGACACTTCGCGCCGGATGAGTTCATATGCCTCGTTCCGTTTATCCGGCGGGACGATGCGCGTGTCAATTGTTCGCCGTCCAGCGGGCAGGTCTTTGAGCACGGATAACTCAAGGTCTCCGAATATGGTGAGGGCCAGCGAGCGCGGTATGGGCGTGGCCGATAGCGACAGCAGGTGGGGAGTGAGGCCGCTCTGTTCCGTCAGCAGTTTCCTTTGCTCCACCCCGAACCTGTGCTGTTCGTCTACCACGATCAAGCCCAGTCGCCCGAATGAGATTGAAGATTCCAGGAGCGCATGCGTGCCTATGGTGAGGCCTATGTCGCCGTTCGCTACCCTGCGCTTTACGACGGCAGGGGATGCTTCGTCCGCGTCCGATGCGGAATATTTACCCCGCGTTACCAGCCCCAATCTAATGGGCCAGTTGCGGAAAAGCTTGGTGAGCGTGGCGTAGTGTTGCTGGGCCAATATCTCGGTCGGCGCCATGATGGCCGCTTGGTAGCCCGCCAGGCAGGCATTGAAGCAGGCCAGGCCCGCTACCACAGTTTTGCCGCTGCCGACGTCGCCCTCCAGTAGCCGCAGCATGGGCACGGCTTTGCCCATGTCCTGTATGATTTGCCAGGCGGACAGCCGCTGTCCCTGGGTCAGCTGCCACGGCAGGGAAGCAACCAGTTCTTTTGTGCGTTCGTCGAAAGGTATGGCCGCCGCTGTGCGCTGTGTCAGCGGCAGTCGGGCCAGGCGAGATGCCAGGTGTATGAGGAACAATTCCTCGAAAGCGACCCGTCGCCTGGCCCCGGCCAAAGCCGAGCCTGTTTCCGGGGCGTGGAGTTGGCGCACGGATTCCGCCAATCCGGTCAGGTAAGCCCCTCTGAGCACTTCTTTCGGCAGCCAGTCGGCAAGGTTTTGGGCCAAGGGCAATATCCTGGCAATAACCGTACGCAAAGTACGTTGCGGCAAATCCGCTACGGTAGGGTAAATAGGTACCAGCCGGCCTGTGTGTATTCCTCCACGTTCCGCCAGCTCAAGCGTCGGGTGCTCAAGTTGCAACCCGTATTTGGAGTGAGCGAGTTGTCCCGCCAGCAGCACCTCGGTTCCGGGTGCGAGCTGTTTTGCCAGGTACGGCTGATTGAACCAGACGGCCTTCACGCTGCCTGAACCGTCGGATATGAGCGCCTCGGTAATGTTGAGGCGTCGCCTGAATGCGCGGCGGCTGTTCACTAGCTGTACCTTGCCGTGTATGGTGACGCGTTCGCCGGTCTTGAGTTCGCGTATCGGCAGGAGGCGGGAAAAATCCTCGTACCGGGATGGAAAGTGGTACAAGAGGTCGCGGATGCAATTTACGCCCAAGCGTTGCAGTCGTTTCTGGATTGCCGTACCGACCCCGGGTAGCGCGGTTACAGCGTCTTCGAGCTGGAGCATGGCCCTATTATTGCGCTGTTGCAGCTAAAAATCCACCCCGCCTAACAAGCGGGATGGAGCAAAATTCCTGGTGCCCTCGGCAGGAATCGAACCTGCATCACAAGCTCCGCAAGCTCGCATTCTATCCATTGAACTACGAGGGCGTGAACGGTATTCAATTCTCAAAAATAGCCCCGGTACCGTACCAGAGCCACCTTACTATAGAGCAGGGCGCTGTCGAAGGCAAGCCCTACTGGAGCCGCAGAAGGCGGGTGAGAGCCTCGGAAGTCGGTTCGTCCTCCCGCGTCAGGTCCTCTTCCAGATGTTGCTTGAGAGCGCCCCTTACTGACAGCGGGTTCATGTGCTCGAGCGGTACCGTAACGCGAGGGTCCAGCGGTCCTTTGGGCAGGAGGTAGAGATTCGTGACCTCGGGCGGGTGGTAGGCTATCCAGAAGTTCATAAGCTCGCTCCAGCGCCAGAACTTCTTACCCACGGCAATGCCCAGATTGGTGATGCGGCACTCAATGGTCCTGGGATGGCGTTGCATTTCCATAACGAACAGTGCCGCCACAAGCAGGATGATGAGGGAGAATAGGAAGTTGCCGCTCATCGCGCCGTAGATGACCAGTCCGCCGGCCACCACTATGGCGGCCGCCCACCAACTCCGAGTGCGGATTATGTGTTTGAACTCCCGGAAGTTCCAGCGCATGACCTGTTTGCCCAGGTTCGCGTCAGGTTCCAGGTTGAGGTTCACCGGCATATGGCACTAGTATACCGTTTGCGCGCCTCTGGCAGCAAGGCGATATACATTCATGAGCAGCATAGCTACAGTCATGGGACCGACGCCGCCGGGAACTGGCGTGAGGTACACCGGCCGGTCTGTGAGGCCTGTCGGATCAATGTCACCCAGGACATGAGAGCCGACCTTGGTGGTTCCCACATCTATGGCTATGGCGCCGTCTTTGAGCATGTTCCCGGGTACGCTGTGAGGCTTTCCCAGGGCGCTGACTACAATGTCGGCGTGTCGGAGCTTCTTCTCTGCCGCATCGTGAGAGCGTTCACAGACAACGCCTTCATCAGCGAGGAGCTGTTCGAGCGGCAGTGCGAATTCTTGGCTGTTTACCATCAGAAGGGCGTGCTTGCCCTTTAGCGGTACGCCGGCTTCGCGGATGAGCCGCATGATGCCCTGGCTGACGCCTGGTACGATTCCACGTTCGTTGCGTCCCAGCGCGGCGAGATTTGCGGGGTGGAATCCGTCGGCGTCCTTTCCCGGGTCCATGGCCGCTATGATTTGCGCGGCGTCGGCTTGGGGAGGGAGAGGCAGTTGTATCAGAATGCCGTTCACGTCTTCGCGCCGATTGAACTCTTCCACGCGTCGCATGATGTCATGGGTGGTGGCAGAATCGGGCAATTCCCGCAGTTCAACGACAATGCCGACCTCGTCGGCCGCTTCGGTCTTAAGTTTTACGTATAGGTGTGAGGCCGGATCGGACCCGACCAGCACTACGCCCAAGACAGGACGCTTCGGCAGTCCGCGGATGAGCTGGGCCAGTTCGCTTCTTACCTCACGCGCCAGTTCGCGTCCAGAGAGTAGAATAGCCATGGGTCAGTTGAGCTCGGGGTAGAGCGGATGGGCTTGTGTGAGCCGCTGTACCCAGGACACCGCTTCGGCCAGTACGCGTGCGTCTGCAGGGTGGGCCAGGGCATCGGCGATAAGTTCTCCGACTTCACTGCAGTCGGCTTCGGTGAACCCCCGGCTCGTTACCGCCGGCGTGCCCAGGCGTATGCCCGACGGGTCCAAGGGCGGCCGCGAGTCGAACGGGATCAGGTTCTTGTTCACGGTCACGCGCACGGAATCCAACAGCTGTTCCGCCGTTTTTCCGCTCAGGCCGAACGGAGATACGTCCATGAGCATGAGATGGTTGTCCGTGCCGCCGCTTATGAGCTTGGCCCCGTGCTCCGTGAGCGTTTGAGCCAAGGCTTTGGCGTTTTTCGCCACCTGCCGGCCGTAGAGCCTGAATTCCTCGGTGGCGGCCTCTTTGAGCGCTACGGCGATGGCCGCGGTCTGGTGGTTGTGCGGACCGCCTTGGAGTCCCGGGATGATGGCGGCATCCACGCGTTCCGCCAGATTGCGTCTGCTGTCTTGGTGGTACAAGTCATGCCATCGGTCTTGCACCTTGGGCACCAGTATCATGGCGCCCCTGGGGCCGCGTAACGTTTTGTGGGTGGTGGTGGTCACAATATCGGCGTAAGGCACCGGGGATTGGTGTACGCCCGCTACGATAAGCCCGGCAATGTGGGAGACATCGGCTATGAGGTAGGCCCTTACTTCATCCGCTATCTTGCGGAAGGCTGAGAAATCTATGGCCCTTGGATAAGCCGTGGCGCCGCAGATGATGGCTTTTGGCTTTTCCCGTAGGGCGACGTCCAGGATGGCGTCGTAGTCCAGCAGGTGCGAGTGTTCGTCAACGCCATAGCTTACGGCCCGGTAGTAGCGGCCGGAGAAGTTGAGTTTGTAGCCGTGTGTCAGGTGTCCGCCCGTCGCCAATCCCATGCCCAACACCGTGTCGTTTGGTTCCAACAGCGAGAACAGCGCCGCCTGGTTGGCCGGGCTCCCTGAATACGGCTGTACGTTGGCGTGCTCCACCCCGAAAAGAGCCTTGGCGCGTTCCCGGGCCAGTTCCTCCACCTGGTCTATCACCTCGTTTCCCCCGTAGTAGCGCTTGCCGGGATAACCTTCCGAGTATTTGTTCGTAAGTACGCTGCCCAAAGCTTCCATGACGGCCAGAGAGGTGAAATTCTCCGACGGGATGAGTTCAAGTCCGTGGCGCTGGCGTTCAAGTTCGCGCCGTACGGCCTGGGCTATTTCGGGGTCTGTGGCGGTTAGGGCTTCGTACATAGCGCCACTATGGTAGCCGCAAACCGGTCTCCATGTCCACCCGTCGCGTGCTTGTGCGTGGCCCCTAAGCATCGTACACTTATGAGCGTGATAACATAAGTATTTTCCCCTCGGGCCTATGAAGCGAGTCCTGCTCATGTTAGCTACCCTGGCCGCCTTAGCTTGGTCACTGCCGGTACAGGCGGGACAGGAGCGAGTGTACATACCTTCAGACGAACATAAGTCGGGAAACTACTACGCCGCAGGCGAGAGCGTGGAAGTGGCCGGTAGCGTAGCCAGCGACCTTGTCGCGGCAGGCGGCAACGTTATCGTGTCCGGTAGCGTCGGCGGGGATGTGATAGCGGTCGGGGGCAATGTCCGTATCACTGGTCAGGTGCAGGGCAACGTACGGGTGTTTGGCGGCAGAGTGGAGCTGGCCGGTACCGTGGAACGCAACGTGACCGTAGCCGCAGGCGAGCTAACGTTCGCCGCCGGTTCCGACGTCAAGGGTCACGTGACCGTAGCCGCAGGAACTGTCGAGGCAAGGGGTCATATAGGCGGAAGCTTGTTGGCCGCGGCAGGCCAGGTCACTGCGGCGGGGGTGGTCGAAGGGCCGGCTACGCTGTGGCTTGACCGGCAAGGCGTGTTCGATATTCGCGAGAACGCATCTTTTGGTGACGGCCTGACGTACTACTCAGACCAGGAAGCCCTAGTGAGCCCCCGGGCAACGCTTTCCCAGCAACCACAGCGTTATCCGTTGCCGGTTCCGAAGCGCAGCTCCGGCAACTGGTTCGGGCACCTTGTGTCGCTGTTCGGCGCCCTGGTGCTGGCCATGGTTATGGTAAAACTCGTACCGCAGTGGTTGCAGGGTGCCGTTGGTCTGATGGTGAAACAGCCCCTTCCCAGTTTGGGGCTGGGAGCCCTGTGGCTCGTGGCCGCGCCCATAGCAGCCATCATATTTGCCGTAACGCTCATCGGATTGCCTCTGGCCGTTCTCCTGGGACTTATGTATGTAGCTGGTTTCGTTTTGAGCCCGGTCATAGCCGGGGCGGCTGTGGCTGAGCTTGCGCGTCATCCGTCGTTGGCGCAAAGCGCATTCGCTAAACTGTCGCCGTTCGTATCCGTGGTCATGGGTGTGGCCGTGTTCAAAGTCATCACGTTCGTACCCATGATAGGGGGACTCATCGGTTTTGTGGGAACGCTGTTCGCGCTCGGCGCGCTGGTCCAGAAGCTGTTCCGCCGCCCCAACCCCACCTATGGCGCTCAACTATAGCATCTTCAGGGCGTATGACATTCGCGGGGTGTACCCTGCGGAGCTCGATGAAGAGGCCGCCCGCTCCATCGGCCTGGCCGTTGCGTCGTTTGTAGGTGCGGGCCGGGCCGTGGTCGGCAGGGATATGCGGCTGTCGTCCCCCCAGCTACACCAAGCTTTGATAGACGGCCTGCGTGAAGGAGGATTGGCAGTGGACGATATCGAGATGGTGCCGATTGACGCCATGTATTTTGCCGTGGCCAAGCACGGCTACGACGTAGGTGTGATGGTGACCGCCTCGCACAATCCGCCCGAGTACAACGGGTTCAAAATCATGCGGAAGAATACGCAGTGGGTCAGGGGACGCGAACTGGCCGAGGTTGTGCGTTCGGTCGGCAGACAGGCGGGGCCGCCGGGCAGTTTCAGCACGTTCGACGTTTGGCCGTCATACGTGGCGCACGTTCGTTCGTTCGTTGACGAATCGATTCTCAAGCCACTGAAGATCGTCATAGACGCCGGCAACGGCATGGCCGGAAAAGCCATACCCCAGCTTTTTCAGGGATTGCCCTTTCAGGTGGAGTCTATGCACTTCGAGCTTGACGGTTCGTTCCCGAATCGTCCGTCGAATCCGCTGGCCCCGGGCGCGTCGCAGGCTTGCTCTAAGAAAGTGCGGGAGGTGCACGCAGATGCCGGTATTATGTTTGACGGCGATACGGACCGCATCTTCTTTTTGGACGAGCGCGGCGAGTTCGTGCCTGCCGATGTGACGCTGTTGTTGCTGGCCCGCGAGCTGCTTGAGCGCCAGCCCGGCGCGGGCATAGCCTACAATCTTATTTGTTCCCGGGCCGTGCCCGAATTCATCACGCGGTGGGGAGGCAAGCCCATCCGTACGGCCGTGGGCTACGTGAACGTGAGCCAGGCGCTTTTGCACCAGGGCGCGGTTATGGGAGGCGAGCTCTCGGCACACTATTCGTTCAAAGATAATGCTTCGGCGGATTCGGGCATGATAGCGGCCCTCTTGGTCCTGGAGACCCTGTCGCGTTTGGGCCGGCCTCTGTCTGAGCTCACAAAAGAGTACTCGCCGTACTCCAAGGCGCCGGAAATGAACTTCGAAGTGCAGGATAAGGACGCGGTCTTGCGAAAAGTGAAGGAAACGTTCGCTGACGCGGAGCAGGATGAGATGGACGGGGTTACGGCTACCTACCCGGATTGGTGGTGCAATGTGCGGCCATCCAATACCGAGCCGTTGATACGCGTGACCATTGAGGCCAAAGATCAAGCTATGTTACGGGAGAAGCAGGACTTGCTCCAGAAGCTGGTACACGGCATATGATAGGATTGTTTGATTCGGGCATTGGCGGGCTCACGGTCCTTAGGGAAGTGGCAAAGCGCTTGCCCAAGGTGAAGCTTTTGTATTTCGGCGATACAGCCCGCACGCCGTACGGCAATAAGTCGCCCGAGGTGGTCAGTGAGTATGGCGTTGAGGCGGCGCGGTTCCTGGTGCGTGCGGGCGCCAAGGTGCTGGTCGTGGCTTGTAATTCTGTGTCGGCCGTAGGTCTTGAGGCTTTGCGCGCCGAGTTTCCCAAGGTGCCGCTCTTCGACGTCATTACCCCGGCGGTGACGGCCGTGCGGGCGCTACCCAAGGTTGCGCGCGTCGGCGTCATGGGTACGCGGGCGCTTGTGGGCAGCAACGTATACCAAAGGTTACTGTCGGCCCAGAAGGACATACGGGTGTTCGCTCATGCCGCTCCTCTCCTGGTGCCTCTGGCCGAGGAAGGCTGGGTGGACAAGCCGGAGAGCAAGCGCATAGTCAAGCGGTATCTCACCCCGTTCAAGCAGGCCCAGGTCGATACGCTGGTCCTGGCCTGTACGCACTACCCGTTGTTCAAGGAAGTCATCCAGGCCAGGATCCCGAAACGTACGCGCCTCATAGACCCGGCCGAAGCAACCGCCCAGGCGCTCTACGATTGGCTTCAGGAGTACCCGTCCGAGGCCAAGAAGCTGTCGGAGGGGGAGAGCGAGTTCTGTTTAACTGACGCGGCGCCACATACGGTCGAAATCGCCCAGAAGTGGCTCCGGCGTACCGTTCAGGTGGAGAAGGTAACGCTCTAGCGGCTTATGGCGCACATCGTATTCACTGAGCTTGAGGGGTGGGAAGAACCCTATCTCAAAGAACGCCTGGCAGGACATGAGTTATCCTTGCTTACGCGTCCCTTGGAGCCGGGCGACGCGTTCCCGGAGGCGGAAGTGCTCTCGCCGTTCATCTACACGCCCGTAGGTCAGGCCGAACTCGAGCGCTTCCCCGCACTGAAGTTCGTAGCTACCCGCTCCACTGGGTTCGACCACGTCGACCTTGCCGCCGCTAAGGCTCGCGGAGTGGTCGTAGCGAACGTGCCTCACTACGGCGAGAATACGGTGGCCGAGCACACCTGGGCTTTGATACTGGCGCTGTCACGGAAGGTATTCCAATCATATGAGCGCACCGAGCGGGGCAATTTCCAGATCGACGAGAGCCTTAGAGGATTCGATCTCAAAGATAAGACTTTGGGTGTTATCGGATGCGGGCACATTGGCCAACACGTGGCTCGTATCGCCAAGGCATTCGAGATGCGCGTGCTTGTGTTCGACCCTCAGCCCAAGCCTGACCTGGCCGCGGCGCTCAAATTCGAGTATGTTTCACTGGACGCACTTCTCAAGGAGTCGGATGTCATCACGCTCCATGCTCCCTACCTGCCCTCGACGCATCATTTGTTGAACGCCGATAACATGAAGCTCATAAAACGCGGCGCGGTGCTGGTGAATACGGCGCGCGGCGGCTTGGTGGACACGCAGGCTCTTGTACGCGCGCTCCAGAGCGGAACGCTTTCCGGTGCCGGGTTGGACGTGCTGGAGGAGGAGTCCAATATACGCGAGGAGAGCCAGGTTTTGAGCCCGGAGTTCCACAAAACCGTCGACTACCGGAACCTGGTGGCCAACCACGTGCTTCAGTCTAGGGATGACGTCATCATCACTCCGCACAACGCCTTCAACAGTCAGGAGGCTATCAGGCGGATTTTGGATACGACCGTAGAGAACATACAGGGATTTTTGGACGGCAAGCCGATGAATGTCGTGAAGCCATAGCCGGATGAAACAAAAACCGCCCCGCCTATGACAGGCGGGGCGGTTTAGTATCAGCTATGTCAGCCCCATCCTTTCCTTCACTTCCATGATGGTCTTGCCTGCCACTACGCGTGCGGCGTCTCGGCCTGACAGTAAAGTCTTTTCAACCTGCTTGGGTTTGGCCAGTAGCTCTTTCCGTTTTTCGCGAATGGGTTCCAAGATTTTGACAATGGTTTCGGACAGGACAGGCTTGAATTCGCTGTATTTCAGTTCGCCCGCTCGGTAGGCTTCGTCGAACTGCTGTTTTAACGGTTTATCATCAGACAGCACCTTGAACAGTTGCAGGAGGTTCGCGCCGCCGGAGAACCGCTGACCCGTGCCCCCGCCCTCGTCAGTAACAGCTTTGGCTATCTTCTTGCGTATGACGTCGGGTTCGTCGGACAGGAACAGGCAGTGGTTTGCGCCGAACGATTTAGACATCTTCTTTGAAGGTTCCAGCAAGGACATGACGCGGGGCACCTGGGCTTCGTACACCTTCGGTTCCTTGAAGTACTCGCCGAAGGTGCTGTTGAACTTGCGTGCGACCACGCGTGTAAGCTCGACATGCTGGACCTGGTCTTCGCCTACCGGCACAAGGTCAGGCTGATATAGCAGAATGTCGGCCGCCATCAGCAAGGGATAGTTGAGGAGGCCGGCGTTCAGAGCTTCGCGATGTTGGTCGGATTTGTCCTTGAACTGGGTCATGCGCTCGAGCTCGCCCAAAGGGGTGATGGTATTGAGCAGCCACATAAGCTCGGTATGTTCCGGAACATGGGACTGAACGAAGAGCACGCTCTTTTCCGGGTCTATGCCCGAGGCCAGAAAATCCACGGCCATTTCCATGACCCGTTTGGGGAGTTCCTTGGGTTCGTACGGCACCGTGATGGCGTGCAGGTCCACAATGGTGAAGAAGCACCGGTTGGCTTCCTGCAGCAGAACCCAGTTCTTTAGGGCTCCCAAGTAGTTTCCCAGGTGCAAGGCACCCGAGGGCTGTATGCCGGAGAGTATCGCTTTGTTCTTTGGTACCATAGGCGTCTCAGCTACAGTTTACACCGTAATGAGGATGGGGAGGATCATGGGCCTACGTTCCGTCCTCTGGAACAGGAATTGGCCTATATCGTTCCTTATCTTATCCTTGAGGTAGGTTTCATCCGCAATCTGCTGTTTGCTCTGTGAGCCGAGGATTTGTTTTATCTTTGTCCTGGTCTCGTCGATGAGCTTTTTGGAGTCGCGCATGTATACGAAGCCGCGCGAGATGATGTCCGGGGAGCTTACCAGCTTGCCGGTCTTGCCGTCCACTGTGGCTACAATGACGAACATCCCGTCGGCCGAAAGTATCTGCCGGTCGCGTATGACCACATGGCTCACGTCGCCCACGCCCAGGCCGTCCACGAACACGTATTCGATGGGCACTTTTTCATTGAGCACGTGCGGCCCCTGCGGCAGGACTTCAAGGACGCTGCCGTTGTCCAGGTAGAAGATGTTCTGTGGCGGCATGCCGACGCTCTGGGCCACCTTGCCGCCTTCGCGCAACAGGTAGTGATTGGCGTATACCGGCACCAGATATTTCGGCCTCACCTGCCGGATGAGAAGTTTGATGTCTTCCATGAGAGCGTGACCGCCGCCGTGTACGTCCATGATTTCCTTGTGGATGACATTTGCCCCCTGTCGGTACAAAGTATCCTTGAGGCGCTGGATCGTGCGTTCGTTGCCAGGAATGACCGAAGAGGAGAAAACGATGGTGTCCGACTTCTCAACTTTAATGTGCTTGTGCGCGCCGGTGGCTATGCGCATGAGCACCGCCCGGTCCTCGCCCTGCGCCCCGGTGCATATCACGATGACTTTGTTCGGCGGGTAGTCATGGATGCGTCTTACGTCTATCAGGGTGGTGGGTTTGAATTTCACATAGCCTATTTTCTTGGCTATCTCCATGTTCATCTTCATGGAGTACCCGTCTAAGGCTACTTTTTTCCCAAGTTCTTCGGCTATGCTGACCATCTGCGCCACGCGTTCCACCATGGAGGCGAACGTGGCCACAATGATGCGGGCCGGGGCCTTTTCGATGATGCTCTTTAGGTTCTTGTACACCTCGACCTCGGAGAGCTGAGAGCCCTCTCTGGTGGAACCCAGCGATTCCATCATGAGGATGGAGGGCGCGGTTCGGGTGTTCCATTTCGCCAGATGCGAGAAGTCGGTGGGCCGGCCGTTCACAGGGTCGAGGTCGTACTTCCAGTCCCCCAGGTGTACTACGTTAGCGTGCGGGGTTTGGATGACGACGCCGAATGCGTCCATGATGCTGTGCGTCACGTTGAACAGCGACACGCGCATCTTTCCGAAGGTGAACTGCTCGTGTTCCGATTTGATCTCATAGGCCTTGAGGTATCGCGTGAGCTTGGATTCTTCCAAGCGCTTGCGCACCAGGGCCATGGTCAGCCTGCTGGCGTATACTGGAGGCCAGCCGAGCTTCGGCAGAATGTGCGGCACGGCGCCAATGTGGTCAAGGTGGCCGTGCGACAGGATGACGCCGCGGATGCGGTTCTCCTTGCCCGCAAGGTACCTGGTATCCGGGATGATGTAGTCAACTCCCGGCATGTCCTCTTCCGGGAACTGAAGTCCGATGTCGAGGACCACTATGTCGTTGCCGTATTCGAATACGGTCATGTTGCGCCCCACTTCCTCCTGTCCGCCCAATGGGATTATCCGAAGGCGGGGCTCGCCTACTGGATGGGCGTGGTGCTGGGGCGGCGATGATTGGTGCAGGCGGGGGGTTCGCTGTTCAGCGCCTCCCCGCGAAGGGTCCGAAGCCAGCCAGGCACCAGTGCCGTCTATGGCGTTCGTTGGTTGCGGCCGTCCGCCATGTGAATGGCGTCTGTGCCGCGGGTTCTGTCGAGAACCTGGATATTTGTTGATTGGTTGATGCATACGTGAGTGAATGCCGCGGTGGGTTGTTTAAATTCCCAGGCGGCTTGAGATTAGGTGACCTGTTTCGCGCAGGTCGTCGTAGGATTCCTGTGGCGCTACGGACATGGGCGCCAAGGTGAGTACACGTGGTGGGCGAGGAGGGACTTGAACCCTCACGACCTTACGGCCATACGCTCCTGAAGCGTACGCGTATACCAATTCCGCCACTCGCCCCCCATGTGTACCGCAGGGTGTGTAAGTGAGGCCCTGCGGAGCGCTTCTAACGTCGGTACTTTAGGGTACTACATAATTAATTATTTTTCCAGTGCCGCTCGGTCGCACGGTACCAGGAGCCCAGGCTCTGCAGCCGGTCAGGCGGCGAGGCGATGACTTCGGTCGAGAATCCGGAAAGTCCCCGGGCCATGACGTAGCTGTAAGTGGCGCTGTATAGGAGGGTGGCCGGCTGGTACTCGTTGAGTATGTTCTGGAATGCCACGTACAGCTCCTGGCGTTTGGCCGCGTCCGGCTCGCGCCGGGCCTGTGACAGTAATTCGTCCGCGTCGCGATGCTGGAACAGCGCTACGTTCAATCCGGGTTCGGCCTGTGATGAGTGCCAGAAGGGATAGGGGTCGGGGTCGAGGCCGAGGATTTCGGTCATGAGCAGGGCCTCGTAGGCATGGCCCCGTATCACCTCAGCCAGGGAATCGGCCGATACTATGTCCAAGGTCACCGTGACGCCGGCCTCGGCCCATTGACGCCTTAGAGCTTCGGCCGTCTGAACAAGGTCTTCGTGGTCCGGCACCGTGAGCGTGAATCCGAGCGCGTTATCGCCTTTTGTGAACTGGGCGTTTGTGTCAGTCCGTTTGAACCCGGCGGTTTCGAAAAGCTGCACTGCTCTGGTCGGGTCGTAGGTTATGCCTTGCGGCGCTGTTTTAACCTTGAGTTCTCCGTAGGTGAATATGCTGGTGGCGGGTTTGGCCGCGCCGCCGATGGCTTCCTGGATGAGCGAGGGGCGGTTGATGGCATAGCTCAAGCCTGTCCTTATGCCGCGTTCTTTCAAGATCGAGCTTGTGCGCGGGTTGTAGAACACGGCGGTGTATTGCGGCAGTGTGAGGTCATGGGTTACAAACCTCCGGCTGCTGAGGCCGGCAAGCGCGGCGCGTGACACGCCACCGACACCGTCCACTGCGCCCTGCCGCAGTCCGTCTATGGCCGAGGTGTAGTCCGGGTAGAACCGCAAGGTTATGCGCTTTAGATACGGCACGGCCGTATGTGTGTGCGGGTTGGGTTCCAGTACGTAGTTCCGTACCACTCCCTGGCCGTCGCGCGTCAGTGAACGAAAGGCATACGGGCCGCTGCCTACCGGGCGCAGGTTGGTTTCGGCGTCAGCCCAGCGCTCAAAAGGGATGTTTTGCCAGACGTGGGCCGGCACCACTCCGAAAGTGAGGGCGTACGGGAAAGGCACGTAAGGCTCTTTGAGCGTGAAGCGTACGGTGCGCTCATCTTCGCGCTCTGCGGCAATGTCACTCATGGTGACTGCATACGGACTCATGAGCTTTGGGTTCTGCAGGGCCTGAACCGTGAACACGACGTCATCTGCCGTCATCGGCATGCCGTCAGACCAGGTAAGCGCGGGCCTGAGGGTTACTCGGTAGGTGGACAGTGTCGCGTCCACCGAATATGATTCCGCCAGGTCCGGCTCGATGTCGCCCCGGCCGTTCGCGCGGAACAGGCCGCGATGCGTGAGCTGGGCCAGAGTCAGGTCCGCCTCGGTCACGGCCAGGAGGGGGTTGGCGGTCGTCGGTTGTCCGATAATGGCTTCGTTGAATTCCCCGTTCGTCTGGGGCGTCAGTACGGAATTCCGCTCGAACCACCGCCAGCCGGCCAGCGCGAGGACTACCGCAACGAGGATAAGGAGGGCCCCGGCGGTACGGCGTTCCTGACGCGACAGAACGCGCGGCAAAAGTGACCATTGCCGCACGGTAGGCAGTGATCCTCGGAGTATGTGACGGTAGGCGTGGTCGGTGGCGGTTTCGGAGCTCCCGTACAGGAGCTTCCACGCCACAGCCATGCGCTTACCTATCGCATGGTGCAGTTTGCGCGTGAGCTGTCGGAGAATAGCCGAACTTGGTTTACGGGAGCACTAGGCTGGCGAGCGCCAGACCGAAGAAGGCGACGCTTAAGACTATGGTCGCCCAGAAGAGTATGCGTTCGAAGCCGCGTTTGGTACGATAGACGTTGCCTTCGCCGCCGAATATGCCGCCCAGGCCCGCGCCGCGATTCTGTAGGAGTATGGCGGCTATAAGCAGGACCGATACGGACATCTGGGCGATTTGTAGATAGTGTTCCATGTTAGGGACGATACAGGGGCTCGTAGTGTTAGGTTGAGCTCCAAATGACAGCGAGCACTGTACCACGTAAAAGTTCATCTGTCAACCGCCATGCCCCAGGACATCTTACAAGGACTTAATACGGAACAGCGTCAGGCCGTGGTCACTACCGCAGGCCCTCTGCTGGTTCTGGCCGGAGCGGGTAGCGGCAAGACCAAGACTTTGGTTCACCGCTTGGCTTACCTCATAGCCCATGAAGGCACGGCGCCGTCTTCTATCCTGGCGGTAACGTTCACGAATCAGGCGGCCAAAGAGATGCGTGAACGCACACAAAGGTTGGTGGGAAAGACGCTTTCGCCGCAGCCCACGGTGGGTACGTTCCATGCCATAAGCGCCCGCTTCCTCAGGCGGGAGGCGCCGCGCCTAGGGTATCCGACTCACTTCTCCATCTACGACGAAGACGACCAGCTGGCGCTCATAAAAGAGGCTATGAAGGAAAAGGGTTATGGGGTGAGGCTCGTAAGCCCCAAGGCCGTGCTTTCGGCCGTCTCACGCGCCAAGTCCGAGCTCATAGGTCCGGAGGGGTACCCGGAATGGGTGCAGGACGAAACGCCGTTCACCCGGCTGGTGGCCGAACTCTACCCCAGGTACCAGGATTTCCTGGCCCGGGATAAGGCGTTTGATTTTGATGATCTTTTGATGCGCATGGTGGAGCTGTGGCAGAAGGACGCGGAGCTCCTGAAGCAGTACCAGCAGCGTTTCCGTTATCTCCTGGTGGATGAGTATCAGGATGTGAACCGTGTTCAGTACCTGTGGGCTAGGCTCTTGGCCGAAGGCAGCCGGAACCTGTGCGTGGTCGGCGACGACTGGCAGTCCATCTATTCCTGGCGCGGAGCCGACTTCGGCAACATTCTGCGGTTTCATGAAGATTATCCCGACGCGCGCATAGTGAAGCTCGAACAGAACTACCGCTCCACCAAGGTCATCATTGCGGCCGGCAACGCCATTATGGCTCGTGCCGAGCGCAAGGCGGACAAAACCCTGTGGACCGAGAATGCGGCAGGCGAGCCTATCCGGGTGGTGGCGGTTGAGGATGAGAACGCTGAGGCGCGGTACGTTATAGGCGAAGTGGTGCGCCTGAGCCAGGGCGAAGGCGAGCTTACTTACGAGCCGCTCATGGAAACAGGCCTTTTGCCGGAGGTTACGCCGTTCGTGAGATACCACGGCACCGGTGAGGAATTGAAGGAGTCCGCGGTGCTCTATCGTACGAACGCGCAGAGCCGCGCTTTGGAAGAAGCCTGTTTGACGGCCGGCGTGCCCTATCAGCTTATCGGCGGCACCAGATTCTACGAGCGGCGGGAGATAAAAGACGTGCTGGCGTACCTCAGGTTGCTGGTGAACCCGCACGACGGGGCCAGCTTCAGGCGAGCCGTGTTCGCTCCTTTGCGCGGGCTGGGCGTGGCCGCGGTCGAAGCCGTTCTGCGCGAAGCCGAAGCCAGGGACGTGAGCAGCGTCGAAGCGGCGCGTACCACCCAGTTGTCCGGGAGCCGCGGCCGTGCGCTTCAGGAGTTCGCGGACCTCATGGGACGCCTGGAGCGGGACGTGCAGGATTCCAGCGTGTCCGAGCTCGTTGAACTGGTGCTTGAGGAGAGCGGATACAAAGATGAGCTGTTGGACGGCACGGCGGACGGCGAGGCCAGGTTCGCGAACGTGCAAGAACTCAAGACCGTGGCTGAGGAGCGAGCTCCCGGGAAGGGCAGGGAGCCCCTGGAACAGTTCCTGACCGAGGTCGCTTTGTGGCAGGACCAGGACAGCTACCGGACGAACCGGAACGGCCTGACGCTCATGACGTTCCACGCGGCCAAGGGTTTGGAATTCACCAACGTGTTCCTGGTGGGGCTGGAGGAGGGTCTGTTCCCGCATGCCTCATCTTTCGACGACCCCTTGGAGCTCGAGGAAGAGCGCAGGCTTATGTACGTCGGCCTGACCCGCGCCAAGGAGCGCGTGTACTGTTTGTACGCCCTGAACCGCAGGCTGTTCGGAAGCTCGGCGCCCGGCATGCCCTCCAGGTTTTTGTCCGAACTCCCTGCCGAAACGTTTGAATCCCGGGTGGTGTCCGTATAAAAAGAGGCGCCCCGTCCGGTGTTTTGGACGGGGCATGGATGGTGTCGGTTCAGCACGCGCCGATGGAATCTTCTGCCCATTCGCCGGAAGGCACGCTGTTGATGCGGCGGCGTTTTGCCGCCAGGTAGAAGAAGCCGAACAGGCCAAGGCCAATGATGCTAACAATGGCGACTTTTTTCATTTGCACCTCATTTTTGGGAGTGGAACTGCTTTGGTTTTCAAAATAGCCGGTTAGTGTACCTTTTTAGGCGAGTTTGTCAAGACAGGCGGACGCTTAGCCTAGGCGTTCGCGAATGGAACGGGCCCTTTCTTTGCCGACAATAAGCTCAACGTCCTTGTCCTGAGCCTTCCTCAATGATGCCAGCGAGCCGAAGGCGGCCTTGAGCTTTTTCTTCAGCACCGGCCCGACGCCGGGGAGCTCGTCCCACTGGGAGCGCACGTTGGCTTTGCGGTGGCGGGAGCGATAAAACGTTATGCCGAACCGGTGGGCTTCGTCCCTGAGCTCCATCAGCAACAGGAGCCCGGAGTTATTCGAGGGAAGTTTGAGGGGCCTGGCGCGGCCGGGCAGGTACAGTTGCTCCTCGCGCTTGGCCAAGGCTACGAGCGGCACCTGGACTCTGGCGCCGCGCAGGGCTTTTTGTACCACGGACAGCTGGCCTGCGCCGCCGTCCAGCATAACCAGGTCGGGCCTGGGCCAGTCGCGGTTTTTGGTAAAGCGCCTTACGACCATGTGCGCCAGCATGGCAAAGTCGTTCGATCCCCCGAACCCGTCGATGCGGAACTTTCGGTAGTGTTTGGGATCAGGCATGCCGTTGGTCAGCACGACCATGGCCCCGACGGCTTCCTTGCCCTGAATGTTCGAGATGTCGTAACCTTCGACGCGCTGTGGCAGGGCGGGAAGCCCCAGCCGTTCCTGGAGTTCTTTCATGCCGGTTTGGGCGCGCACCTCGCGGCGTTCCCATGAAGCCGCGCTCTGGGTAAGGTGCGATTCGGCCGTTTTGTGAGCCAGCCGCAGAAGCTGCCGCTTGCGGCCGCGTTGCGGCACTTCCAGCGCAGTGACGCCAATGCGCTTTTCAGGAAGCCGTGCGGAAACGTACGCCCGCCGCGGACGGTCGGTGGCTTGGGCGTAGTACTGCTCCAGAAAGCCGGACAGCACCTCGGACTCGGTAAGGCCGTTGGTGTGCTCAAGCAGGAACCGGTCAGTTTCCAGGAGCGCGCCTTTGCGGACCGGAAGTTTGGCCACGGCCGCAGAAGAACTGCCCCGTGCGACCGCAAATAAGTCGAAAGATTCCCGGTTCGCACTCACGACGTTCTGTTTTATCAGCAAACGTTCCAATGAGCGCAATTGGTCCCTAAGCCTGGCTGCGCGTTCGTATTGTTTGGTTTGGGCGGCGGCACCCATGTCTTTTGTGAGTTCGGCCACGGCTTCGCGCACCTCGCCCTTGAGTACGCACTCGAAGCGCGCAAGCTGTTTGCGGTATGAGGCGCGGCTCCCTGGCCCAAGGTCGTGCCCCAGGCATCTTCCCAGGCCAGCCGCGAAGCAAGGCCTACCCGGCGGGTTCTGGCAGGTGCGCAGTCCGAGCGTTTTTTTCATTAGCTGGAGAGTGGCGCGCGCGGCGCCAGCCGAAGGGTACGGGCCGAAGTAGCGTACGCCCCTTGTACCCGTTTTGCGTTCCAGCGAAACCCGCGGGTACGACTCTCTGCGGTCGATGGCAAAATACATCCAGTTCTTATCGTCTTTCAGGTCTATGTTGTACGGCGGCTGGTGTTGTTTGATGAGCGTGGCTTCCAACAGGAGAGCTTCGTCCTCGTTCGACATCACGCTGGTTTCCACGTGATGGATGCCGCGTACCATGAGTTGTTTGGCAGGGGAGAGCTCGGTGCCCGCATGGAAGTAGGAGCGGACGCGGTCTTTTAGGGACTTGGCCTTGCCCACGTATAGAAGCCTGCCCGCCTCGTTGAAGAATCGGTACACGCCGGGCTTAGCCGGAAGCTGTTGGAGCTGACGCTGGAGTACGTTTGTCATGGTGGTATAAGTATACTGCAATCATTGACAGAACGATGAGGGGTTGGTAGGTTCAGTGCACAAAAATGGACCTTAAGTTTCCGCCAAGAATACAAATTAATAGGAGGGTTTGTCATGGAAAAGGAGTCTTCCTTGTTATACGGGTCGCCAGATAATATGGCGAAAATCAAAGAAATATCCCGGGCATTGAAATCGCTCGGATTCGACGGTGTCATTCGCGAAGAAGGACAGGCCCCGGCGGAAAGCATGGAATCTGCCAAAAGTCAGTATCAGGTGCGACTCACGGCATTGCACCTTGATCCGGCTATTGAGGCTACGGTCCTCAACCAGATTGCATTGCGTCTCAGCTAGCGCGGTACCGATTCGTACGGGGTGTGCCATAAGGCACGCCCCGTTTTTTACCCCATCCCTTGACCGCTCTTGACATAGGGTGTACGCTGTATCCACTTTTGCGCGCCTATGCCTAGAACCAACGGAAACAGCAAGACGAACGGAGGGAACGGAAAGACCGGCGGCGCGGCCGAGGTTATCTCGATCCGCGGTGCGCGCGTACACAATCTAAAGAACATCTCGCTCGACATACCCCGAAACCAGCTGGTGGTCATTACCGGTTTGTCCGGCTCGGGTAAGTCTTCGCTGGCTTTCGACACCATCTACGCCGAAGGCCAGCGCCGGTACATAGAATCGCTGTCGGCCTATGCCAGACAGTTCCTGGGCATCATGGATAAGCCGGATGTGGATCAGATAGACGGGCTTTCGCCGGCCATTTCCATAGACCAAAAATCGACCTCCCACAACCCCAGGTCCACGGTTGGCACCGTGACGGAAGTGTACGATTACATGCGCCTGTTCTATGCGCGCATAGGCATTCCGCACTGTCCGCAGTGCGGCCGTCCCGTGACCAGGCAATCAGTGGACCAGATCGTTTCGCGCATACAAGAGCTCGGCAAGGGAACGCCATTCTCGCTTTTGGCTTCCGTCGTGAGGGACCAAAAAGGCGAACACAAGAACACCGTGGCCGAGCTGAAAAAGGCAGGCTACGTGCGTTTGCGGTTCGACGGCAAGGTGATGTCCATGGAGGAAGCCGAGGACATGAATGTGGACAAGCAGAAGAAGCACAACCTAGACGTGGTGGTGGACCGGCTGACCGTGTCCGAGGAGCCGGACGACATCACTCGCCTCCATGACTCCCTGGAAACGGCTCTGGATCTGGGCGACGGCATTGTGAAAGTGTCACGCGAAGGACATGATGACTTGCTGTTCAGCGAGCACTTTTCCTGTCCCGCCTGCCACGTCGATCTGCCGAACATAGAGCCTAGGAGTTTTTCCTTCAATTCGCCGCACGGGGCCTGCCCGACCTGCACCGGTTTGGGCACCAGGCTAGAGATAGATCCCGACCTGGTCGTGCCGAACAAGAAGCTGTCACTGGCCGAAGGCGCCATTCGTCCGTGGAGCCGCACGAGCGCCAACCAGACATGGTATTTCAGGATACTGGAGGCGGTGGCCAAGGAGCACGGGTTCTCGCTGAGCGTGCCCGTGTCCAAGCTCACCCCGGCCCAGCTCAAGACAGTGCTCTACGGAACTGGGAGCCGGAATTACAACGTGAATGCAGGTACCGGCCAGACCGGCAAGGTGCGCGAGTTCTACACTACGTACGAGGGCGTTATTCCGAACCTTGAGCGCAGATACCGCGAGACCGATTCGGATTACATGCGTAGCGAGATAGAGCGGTACATGCGCGTGTGGCCGTGCTCAACCTGCCAGGGCAGGCGCCTGAAACCCGAGGTGCTGGGCGTGACCGTGGCCGGAAAGAACATAGCCGATGTGGCTCAGCTGTCCGTTATCGAGGCCAGGGAATTCTTCGCCACCCTGGAAGGAAAGAGCAAGCTTACCGAGCGCGAGCTCAAGATAGCCAGGCAGATACTGAAGGAGATACGCGAGCGGCTGTCGTTCCTTTCCGATGTCGGCTTGGATTACCTAACACTCGACCGGGCCGCCAGTACGCTCTCGGGCGGCGAAGCTCAGCGCATCCGCTTAGCTACGCAGATAGGCTCATCGTTAGTCGGCGTCATCTACATTCTCGACGAGCCCTCTATTGGATTGCACCAGCGCGACAACAGCAAGCTTATCACCACTCTGAAGCGGCTTAGGGACCTTGGGAACACGGTTATCGTGGTAGAGCACGACCACGAGACCATGGTAGCGGCGGATCAGCTCATAGACATAGGTCCCGGCGCCGGCAAGCACGGCGGCGAGGTGGTGGCGCAGGGGACGCCCCAGGAAGTCGCCCAAGTGAAAGCCTCGCTCACCGGACAGTATCTGTCGGGCAAGCTCGTAATCGAGGCTCCGGCCAAGTCCAGGCCGGGCAACGGCAAGGTGCTCCGCATTGAAGGGGCGCAGGAGTTCAATCTCAAGAACATTTCAGTCGACATCCCCCTGGGCAGGTTCGTGGTCATCACCGGCGTGTCGGGTTCGGGAAAATCCACGCTCATCACCGACATCCTGTCTCGCGCGCTATCCCAGCACTTTTATAATTCCAAGGACCTGCCTGGCAAGCACCGCGGCATCAAGGGCTTGGAACACATAGACAAGGTGATTACCATAGACCAGTCGCCCATCGGCCGCACGCCGCGTTCGAATCCCGCCACCTACACGGGCGTGTTCACTCCCATCCGCGACCTGTTCTCGGAGCTTCCCGAAGCCAAGATACGGGGTTATGACCCGGGCCGGTTCAGTTTCAACGTGAAGGGCGGCCGCTGTGAAGCCTGCGAGGGCGACGGTCTGGTACGCATCGAGATGCATTTCCTGCCGGACGTGTACGTGGAGTGCGAGGAATGCCACGGCAAACGCTACAATCAGCAGGCGCTGGAAATACATTACAAGGGCAAGAACATATCCGACGTGCTGGAGATGACGGCCGAAGAAGCCGCGGCGTTCTTTGAGAATGTGCCGGCCATTCACCAGAAGCTCAAGGTGCTGTGCGAGGTCGGTCTGGGCTACATCCACCTGGGGCAGTCTGCCACCACGCTTTCCGGCGGCGAGGCCCAGCGCATCAAGCTGGCGACCGAGCTGTCGCGCCGCGCTACCGGCCGGACGCTGTACATTCTGGACGAGCCCACCACCGGATTGCACTTCGCGGACGTGAAGAAACTGCTCCACGTCCTGAACGAGCTGGTGGAGCGGGGGAATACCGTGCTCGTTATAGAGCACAACATGGACGTCATCAAGTGTGCGGACTGGGTTATCGACCTGGGGCCGGAAGGCGGGGACAAGGGCGGCCAGTTGGTGGCGGTCGGGACTCCGAAGGACGTGGCCAAGGTGAAGCAGAGCTACACCGGCCAGTGGCTCAAGAAGGTGCTGTAGAATTCCGGTTTGGATAAGTAACAACCGCCGGCGGACTACGTCGGCGGTTTTGGTGCGATTGTGCTGGGTTCGAAGCGGAGCTGTATTTCCGGTTTGGTGTCTGGGGGCAGGCCGAGGTGGCTGGCGATACGTTTGGATGCCTGGCTGAGTTCTGAGAATATAGTGCCCTGCTCGGCATTGCTGGGCGAAAGCGCCTGTTCGCCGTCTTCCGGCACCACATCGACCCGTATTTGTAGTTTCATTGTTTCCTCCGTATTCGTGTGTTGCCTGTACCTAACCCCAATCGGCATCAGTTGTCAATGTAAAAAAAACAGGGCAGTGCGCATTGGCACTGCCCGTGTCGATGATGTTCGGTTTTACTTGAGCGCACGGTCGCGCGATAGTCGGATGAGTAGCGCGAACGGCCAGCCTATGGTCAGGAACAGTATGGCCTGGATTATCCAGTTGAGCGTGGTGAGCAGAATCAGGGACGTGAGCATCAGTACGGTTCCGCACTGCGTTTGTGTTGTCCGCCGTAGACCACAGCTTCTTTTTGCATGAGCATGTGCCTGCCCACGGATCCGTCTATCAGGAACTGTACTTGGTCGACGCCGTGGGTCCTGGAGCGCATGGTGCGCGAGAAAGCGTAGGCCAGGCTGTCGCGCCAGTACCATTCGTCATTGCTGGCGACAACGTATAACGGTTGTAGCTCGTAGGTGGGCGGGTCAGTGTAGGGGTACACCTCGTACAGTACTTTGCACCAGCTCAAGCGACCGCGCGGGTCAATGTCTCCCCGGTCAAGTACTTTGACTGGATGAAACACCGGTACAGTACTGCCCTCTTCGAAAGGCCCTTGTATTGCCGTAGTATCACCGCGCTCGGCCAGCGCCTGCATGGCATTAGGTTGTTCGCTTTTCGGCATAGAGATTAATAAGCCTATCAATATGCCTAGAGCTCCTACTACAGTTGAGATGGCCGAGAGTATAAGTGTCTTTCTTCTAGTCATGAGGTCTCCAGTTTGGTTGTGGATGGGTTATTGGGGCGCACCAGAAAACAGCTCGAAAAGGGCAAATGCTATTAGGCCCAATAACGCGATGACGCCGAGTATTGCGGCAAACCTATTTCCGCCCATGGGTGTCTACTTTTGATTGTGAATGGATTGTTTTGATTTTGACAGCTAAGCTTAGCAGGGTGCGTTGATTTGTCAATGTTCCTTACGCGCGGGATAATGCAGGCGTGAAGATTGACGATATAAAGCGCTACGGCCTGTACCTTCTGGTGTTCCTGCTTCCGTGGCAGACCAGGTGGATAGCCTACGACCCGCCTTTGTTCGGCGGCGTGTGGGAGTACGGCCGTATCAGTTTGTACTCGTGGGACATTGTGTTGGTTGCGCTTGCGTTACTGTCGTTGGGCGCTTTGCGGCGGGAGTTCATTTTTCTGTTCAAATCAAACCGCGCATTCCAGGCATACGTACTGCTGGTTGCTTTAGCCTTCGTATCATCGTGGGCTGCACCTAAGTCGTACCTGGTTTCGTATTGGGGCTTGCGGCTTGTGGAAGGCGGCGTACTGTGGCTTTTGGTGCGGAGCGTGAAGCCTAAGTTCAAGCATGTGCTTTGGGCGCTCGTGCTGGCCGGAAGCATCCAGGCTGTTTGGGGACTTGGGCAGTTCGCTCTGCAGGCCACGTTCTCTTCCAAGTGGCTGGGTGTGGCTGAGCACGCGGTGGAAGTGGCCGGCTCGTCTGTGCTTTTGAACGAGGGCGGCAGGTGGCTGAGGGCCTACGCCGGGCAGGTTCACCCGAACGTGCTGGGCGGCCTGCTCGCCATTACCATGCTGGCCAGCGCTTGGCTCGTGGCCCGTTCCGCGTCCAAGACAGAACGTTACGCCCTGCTCGTTTTGTGCATTCTGCAGGCCGGAGGGCTGTTCGTGGCGTTCTCGCGCGCCGGCTGGTTGGCGTTGGGTGCGTCGCTGGTTGTGTGGTGGATAGGGGAGAAGAGCTTACGTTCCGCTGTTACGCAAATCGCCGTCGTGACAGCCGTGGTCTTCGCGGTGTTCGGCAGTATTTTGTGGGAGCCTACCAAAGCCCGTCTCATAGGCGCGCCGGCCAGCCGCCTGGAACAGCAGGCCGTTGAAGAGCGCGTGACAGGGGTAAAGGAGAGCCAGGCGCTGACCAGGGTGGCGTGGTGGCGCGGCGTTGGCTTGGGCAACTACACCAAGGCCCTGGCCCAGCGTACGCCGGGACTGCGTCCGTATCGGTACCAGCCCGTGCACAACCTGTTCCTGCTTATTCTGGCGGAGCTCGGGATTCTCGGCCTGGCCGCGTTCCTGTGGTTCGTCAAAGAACGGTTCTTTCGTGCATCGGCTTCGGCCTGGCTCTGGCTTCCGCCCGTACTCATGACATCGTTCTTCGATCACTACTGGTGGACAAGCGCCTCAATGCTCCTGCTGTTCTGGCTCATAGCCGCTCTGCACCCGGAAGGCGAAGCAGGGTCTTGACAGGCCTCAAAAGGCCGGTAAAATGGGTTTAGCACTCTATACGTATGAGTGCTAATTTATCGCCATAGCATTAATAGTTCATACACCTATGAATCTGAAGCTCAAGCCGTTAGGCGACCACATCGTGGTCAAGGTTTCGAAGGAGGACAAGATGACCAAGTCGGGCATCGTACTGCCGGACACGGTCGATAAGGAAAAGCAGGAAACGGGCGAGGTCGTGGCCGTGGGTCCGGGCAAGCTCCTGGATAACGGACAGCGCGCGCCCATGGAAGTGAAGGCGGGCGACAAGGTGCTGTTCAAGAAGTACTCTTTGGATGAATTCAAGCTTGACGAGGAAGAGTTCGGCACCCTGCAGCTTTCCGACGTCATTGCCGTTATTGAGTAGGTAATTTTTTACGCACTATGGCCAAGCAAATTTTTTTCAACGAACAGGCCCGCGCGTCGCTAAAGCGAGGCGTGGACAAGCTGGCGAACGCCGTGAAGGTATCCTTGGGGCCCCGCGGCCGCAACGTCATTCTTGACAAGGGGTTTGGCTCGCCGACCGTCACGAACGACGGCGTGACCATTGCCAAGGAGATAGAACTGGAAGACAAGTTCGAGAATGTCGGAGCCCAGCTGTTGCAGGAGGTGGCGAGCAAGACGAACGACGTGGCCGGCGACGGCACCACGACCGCTACGGTCCTGGCGCAGGCCTTGATACATGAAGGGTTCAAGAACCTGGCCGCCGGGGCCAACCCCATGGCTCTCAGGCACGGCATGGAAAAGGGCGTGCAGGCCGTGGTCGAGCACCTGAAGAAGATGGCCAAGAAAGTGGAGGGCAAGGACGAGATAGCCCAGGTGGCTTCCATTTCCGCCAACGACCCCGAAGTGGGCAAGGTCATAGCCGAGGCCATGGACAAGGTGGGTAAGGACGGCGTCATTACCGTGGAAGAGTCCCAGGGCCTTACGACCGATTCGGAGGTGGTGGAGGGCATGCAGGTGGACAAGGGGTACATTTCCCCCTACATGGTTACGAACGCGGACCGCATGGAGGCAGTGTACGAAGAGCCCATGATACTTGTGACCGACAAGAAGATAGCCGCTGTGCACGACATATTGCCGCTGTTGGAAAAAGTGGCGCAGTCGGGCAAGAAAGAGCTGGTCATCGTGGCGGACGACGTGGAGGGCGAGGCTCTGGCCACGTTCGTGGTCAACAACATTCGCAAGACGTTCAACACCCTGGCGGTGAAGGCGCCCGGCTTCGGCGATAGGCGCAAGGAGATGTTGCAGGACATAGCCATTGTCACGGGTGCGCAGGTGGTTTCGGATGACCTGGGTCTGAAGTTCGACTCCATCGGCTTGGACGTGCTGGGCAGCGCACGCAAGGTCATCGCCACCAAGGAGGAAACCACGTTCGTGGACGGTAAGGGAGAGCCGGCCAAAATAAAGGACCGCATCGCGCAGATACGCAAGGAGATGGAGCGGTCTGACAGCGACTATGACAAGGAAAAACTGCAGGAGCGCTTGGCCAAGCTGTCGGGCGGCGTGGGCGTCATCAAGGTGGGCGCCGCGACCGAGACCGAAATGAAGGAGAAGAAATACAAGGTGGAGGACGCGCTCCATGCCACCAAGGCCGCGGTGGAAGAGGGCATAGTGGTGGGCGGCGGCGTGGCGCTGGTTCGGGCGGCCGAGTCCATCAAGAGCCTGAAGCTGACCGTGGAAGAGCAGGTTGGCGCCAGCATCTTGATGCGGGCGCTTGAGGAGCCGTTGAAGCAGATTGCGGAGAACGCAGGCAAGGACGGCGCGGTGGTCGTGGAGGAAGTGAAGCGCCACCAGGGTAACCACGGGTACAACGGCGCTACGGACACGTACGAGGATCTGGTGAAGGTCGGTGTGGTCGACCCGGCCAAGGTCACGCGCACCGCTCTGCAGAACGCGGCTTCCATCGCCGCCATGTTCCTGACCACCGAGGCGGTCGTGACCGACCTGCCGGAGAAGAAAGAGGACAAGGCCGCCCCGGGCATGCCGGGCATGGGCGGGATGGAGTACTAGTGAATTCAGCAAAACCCCGATGGATATTCCATCGGGGTTTTTGTATACTGGAGAGTGATATGCCAACGGCAGTGAACGCTGAATTCTTCGGTAAGCCGGTGCGGTGGTACGTGGACCAGGCTGAGTGGCCCTTCGTAACACTGTCCTTGGTTGTGACCGCGGCGTACATCGGGAGCTTCTGGCTTGAAGTTTCGTACCTTGCCCTGATGGCGCCGCTTGTGTTCATGTTGCAGGTTGCGGCCGGCGTGGCCGTGGCGTATCTTACCGGGGTGCGGCTGTCTAGCACCCTGGTCCAAACCATGGCGGTGTGCGCGTTTGTGGCGTTCGGCGGCGGGGCGGTGTCGGCCCTGTGGGCCGTGTTGCGGTTCTGGTATCCCTGGCTCGTGCTCAATCTTGTGACCGAGCCGGTGTGGAGCGTGTTCCTAGCCGTGTTCGTGAGCCTGGCGACAGTCGGATTCTTCCAGCTTCCCCGCCTGGTGAACCGGTTGCGCGCCGTATTCCAACCTGAAGCCTAATCAGCGTTTTTCTTAGAGTTGTAACCAATCATACGTATGTCTGAATCAATGCCGGGGCAATCGGCCCCGAACGTGTCGCAGGACGACAAAGTAATGGCCGCCCTGTCGTACCTGTGGGTGCTGGTGCTCATCCCCTTGCTCAAGCCGGGGAAGAGCGAGTTCGTGAAGTTCCATTCCAGGCAGGGATTCCTGCTCTTCATCGCTGAGGTAATCCTGTTCGTGATAAACATCGTACCCGTTATCGGATGGTTCGTGGCGTTCGTCGGCGGCCTGGCCGCCCTGGTACTGTCCATCATGGGCCTGCTGGCCGCGCTCCAGGGCAAGTACTGGGAACTGCCGTGGCTCTCGGAGTACGCCAAGAAGTTCAATTTCTAGGTCCGGGTTGTACGCGTCCCGCCCCGCAACTGTGCGGGGCGGGATTTCATTGCGGCGAGCATAGGAAGGGCGCGCGTCGCATGGTATACTGAGGACGCTTCATTTGAGTTTCATTTTTCTGTCGCCCTATGCCCAAAGCGTCCGCCCCCCGCAGCAAACAGTTCACCTTGTTGTTCGACGAGATATCCATACACGACATTCCCCTGGTCGGCGGCAAGAACGCTTCCTTAGGGGAGATGTACCAGAAGCTCACTAAGCGCGGCGTGAAAGTGCCGCCCGGTTTTGCCGTGACCGCCTACGCCTATCGCCATCTTTTGAAGGAAGCCGGCATCGAGCAATCCATACGCAAGCTCCTGCGCGGGCTGGACACCCATAGCATCGCCGACCTGGCCAAGCGCGGCGAGGCGGTGCGGCAGGTGATACTGCACGCCAAGTTCCCACCTAAGCTCGAGCAGGCCATCGTTGAGGCGTACCGAAAGCTTTCCAAGAGCCTGGGTGCCGCGAGCGTGGACGTGGCCGTGCGTTCCAGCGCCACGGCCGAGGACCTGCCAGACGCTTCGTTCGCCGGACAGCAGGAAAGCTACCTGAACATCCGCGGCGAGCACGCCCTGCTGGACGCGTGCAAGCGCTGTTTCGCTTCGCTCTTCACCGACCGCGCCATTTCCTATCGCGTGGACAAGCACTTCGATCATTTCAAGATAGGTCTGTCCATCGCCGTGCAAAAAATGGTGCGTTCGGACAAGGCTTGTTCCGGCGTCATGTTCACCATCGACACCGAATCGGGGTTCCGGGACGTGGTGCTCATCAACAGTTCCTATGGCCTGGGCGATTTCATCGTTCAGGGCGTGGTCACGCCGGACGAGTTCTACGTGTTCAAGCCCACGCTGAAGCAGGGATACAAATCCATCATCAGCCAGCGCCTGGGTCTTAAGGACCAGAAGCTCATTTACGCACAGGGTTCCACTAAGCCCACGCGCGCCGTGCGGGTGCCGCCGGAGGAGCGACAGCAGTTCACTTTGAAACCGGCCGAGATCGTGAAGCTGGCCAAGTGGGGCATGCAGATAGAGGAGCACTACGGCAAACCCATGGACATCGAGTGGGCCAAGGACGGGATTACCAACGAGCTGTTCATCGTGCAGGCCCGGCCGGAGACCGTGCAGTCGAACAAGGCGGTCCAGGTGCTGGAGCGCTACCAGCTGAAGCGTGCAGGCAAGGTGCTCATAGAGGGCGCGGCCGTGGGGAGCAAGATAGGCCAGGGCCCGGTCCACGTCATCAAGAACGTTTCCGAGATAAGCCATTTCACCCCCGGCTCGGTGCTCGTGACCGAGATGACCGACCCGGATTGGGAGCCCATCATGAAGCAGGCCGCCGCCATCGTCACGAACTCGGGCGGCCGCACGTGCCACGCCGCCATCGTGTCGCGCGAGCTCGGCATTCCGTGCGTGGTCGGGACCAGGGAAGGCACGAAACTGCTTAAAACCGGCGCGCCGGTGACTGTTTCGTGCGCCGAAGGCGAGACAGGCAAGGTGTACGAGGGCAAGCTGCCGTTCCAGGTGGTGCGTACGAGCCTGAAGGACCTGAAGCGTCCCAAGACCAAGATCATGATGAACGTGGGCGAGCCGGACCAGGCATTCCGCCTGTCATTCATCCCGAACGACGGTGTGGGCCTGGCGCGCGAGGAGTTCATCATAAACACCGCCATCAAGGTGCACCCGCTGGCGCTCCTCAACTTCCGCAAACTCAAGGACGCGAAAGCGAAGCGCGAGATAGAGGAGCTGACCCAGGGGTACGCGGACAAGGGCAGGTTCTTCGTGGACAAGCTGGCCCAGGGCATAGCCGTGCTCGGCGCCGCCTTCTACCCCAAGGACGTCATCGTCCGCCTGTCGGATTTCAAGAGCAACGAGTACGCCAACCTCATAGGCGGGAAGGAGTTCGAGCCCAAAGAGGACAACCCCATGATAGGCTGGCGCGGCGCCTCTCGGTACTACGATCCGGCGTATGAAGCGGCCTTTAGGCTGGAGTGCCGGGCGTTCAAAAAGGTGCGCGACACACTCGGACTCACGAACGTTAAAGTCATGGTGCCGTTCTGCCGCACGCCCGAGGAAGGCGACCGCGTACTGGCCATCATGGCTTCGGAAGGCCTGGTCAGGGGGAAGAACGGACTTGAGGTGTACGTGATGTGCGAAATACCGTCGAACGTCATACTGGCCAAGGAGTTCGCCAAGCGCTTCGACGGGTTCTCCATCGGCTCCAACGACTTGACCCAGCTCACGCTGGGCATTGACCGCGATTCCGGCATCCTAAAGATCGCGGGTACGGCCAACGAGCGCAGCGAGGCTGTGAAACAGCTCGTGCGCCAGGTTATTGCCGAGGCCAAGGCCAGGAAGCGCAAGATAGGCATTTGCGGACAGGCCCCGTCTGATTTCCCCGACTTCGCCGAGTTCTTGGTCAGAGAGGGAATAGATTCCATTTCTCTGAATCCCGACACTGTGCTGGCCACCACTATGCGTTTGGCAAAGCTTGAGGCGCGTTTGGCGGCCAAAAAGAAGCGATGAGTCTTCAGAAACACCGGGACAAAAGCCCCGGTGTTTTTGGTTTTAGCTTGGGCAGGCCTTGACTGGTGCCGTACGTATGGTAGTGTTTGGGGCTGTAAATCAAAAACACATCAACAGCCGAAAGGAGAAGTATGACGGCACTCACCTTGAAAAGCGGAGATGTAAAACCGGAAGAAATCCCGTTGCTTCACGTGATCGAGAGGATTCGCGAAATACAAGGCACGGCGGTGACATTGGATCGCCTCGATACCGGCTATGATGTCGAAGTGTCGGACGCCGGCTTTGCTGAGTTTGTGCGTGCGGCGCTTCGGGACCTGGAAGGAGAGAACCAGTTGCCGCCGCTTTCCGAAGAGCACAACATCGTAATATTCGAAGACGATGACACGACCAAGATATCGTCCCGTGACTGCCTCCTGTTGGAGATAGTTCTGCGGCTGGGCTTCAAGCTGATGAGAAAAAGCCAGTCCGCATAAACCTTTCACACATACACATATAGAGGTGCGCATGCCGGTGATCCCAAACTCTGGTTGCACGGCGGACCACGCCGCCATTGTGATGGCTCTCAAGGGAAAGTGCCGTTTGGTACGCGAGAGCGGCAAGATAACGCTTTCGTTTCACGCTCACTCTATACCCGAAGGTGTGACATTCCACAGCTTCATTACTGGCGCGGAAGCGGCGGGCGTCAATGTCGCACATGACCATAATGTGGTCCATTTCCGGAGCAACAACATTGAAAACATCAGAAGGGCCATAGCGTGCCTGTCTTCGTGAGGCTGTCCTGCTCCGTCCATATAGGATAAAACAATCAACATGCCATTGGGCCAGCCCTGTCGGTTTATCGACAGGGCTTCCTTTTTTACCATGGAAATGTTATGGTGTAACCCGCTCGGCGGGCATCCGCATGGCGTGGCCGCGAGATGGGGGAGAGGTCGCATAGTGGTCTAGTGCGCTTGCTTGGAGAGCAAGTGTACCGAAAGGTACCGAGGGTTCGAATCCCTCCCTCTCCGCCATTTCGTGGTATTTTACTGGAAAGAGTCGCACCGGCGGCTCGCGCTCGGGGATTCGAACGCCGGAGCGATGCGTAATCAGCAGATTACGCCGTGAGGCGGTGGCTAGCCCGAGGAGCGCGACGGCGCGACGAGAGGCGAGGCCGAATCCCTCCCTCTCCGCCATTTCGTGGTAAAGACAATACGAGCGTAGTAATCTACTATCAGTAGCCGCCCTAAGTTAGGGCATATAGAGTATCATGCCGAACGACATAGAACTCATCAAATCCCGTCTCGACATAGTGGATGTCGTGGGCGAGTACGTGCGTCTGAAGCAGTCGGGCCAGAACTGGAAAGGCCTGTGCCCGTTCCACGGCGAGAAGACGCCTTCGTTCATGGTGCACCGCGAGAAACAGATTTGGCACTGCTTCGGGTGCGGCGAGGGTGGGGACGCGTTCTCATTCGTCCAGCGCATAGAGAACATAGAGTTCCCCGAGGCGCTCGAGATGCTGGCCAGGAAGGCCGGGGTCGAGTTGACGCGGGCCGGCAGGGATGAGGCCGGAGCCAACCAGCGCGTACGGCTGTTCCGGATCCTTGAGGCGGCCGCCAAGTTCTACGAGCGCGAACTGAAAGAGGGCAAGGGCGCGTCCAAGGCCCAGGCCTACGTTCGCGAGCGCGGCATTACCGAGGAGGCGCAAGCCGCGTTCCGCATAGGTTATGCTCCGGCCGATTGGGACCGATTGACCGTGGCGCTGAAGAACAAAGGCGTGAGTCTGGAAGAGCTTACGGCCGCCGGAGTCACACAGCCGAGCGACCGGGGCGGTTACGACAGGTTCCGCGATCGGTTGATGTTCCCAATCACGGACGTGCAGGGCAGGGTCGTGGGATTCGGAGGCCGTACCCTTGACCCGCAGGCCAAAGAGGCCCTGGCCGGGCAGGCCAAGTACATCAATTCCCCTCAGGGGCCGGCGTACAACAAGAGCCTTATCGTGTACAACCTCGACCGCGCCAAGACGGCCATCAAGGAGGCGGGGTACGCTGTGTTGGTTGAGGGTTACATGGATGTCGTGGGGTGCTGGCAGGCCGGCATAAGGAACGTGGCGGCCACTTCCGGGACGGCTCTGACCCCGGAGCAGGTCAAGCTCCTGAAGCGGTACGCGCCCGAGGTTCGTCTGGCGTTCGACGCCGACCTGGCCGGCTCCAGCGCGACCGAGCGCGGCATAGATCAGGCGCTCTCGGCCGAATTGGAAGTGAAGGTCATCCGTCTGCCCCAGGGCAAGGATCCGGACGACGCGGCCCGCGCCGACGCCGAAGGGTTGAAGCGCGCCATCCAAGAGGCGCTCCCCATCGGCGAGCACACGCTCCGGCGCGTACTCGCGGGCGCGGACCTGTCGGCGAGCCAGGGAGTGAAGGCGGCTTCGGACGCCATCCTCAAATCCATCGGCAGATTGCCCAACGTGGTGGAGCGCGACTACTATTTGAAACAGGCCGCGCGCGAGCTCAAGGTGAACGAGAACAGCCTCAGGGAGCGGCTGGCGAAGCTGGCGGTGCACCCGGCCGCTTTCGCGGCCGAGCCGGAAACGCCCAGAGTCAGGAAGAGCCGGGAAGAAATGCAGACGGAGCGCTTGCTCGTACTGGTGCTGGCTCAGCCGGACCAGCTTCCAGGGCTGGGCCTTTCCGCCGAGCTCCTGCCGGAGGGGCCGGCCCAAGACCTTTACACACAGCTCATGCTTCAGTATACTGAAGCCCATCGCCTTGACCCGGAAGCCTTACAGCGCGAGCTGGCTCGAAACCCCGAAACCCAGCACCTCTTTGATGCGCTTACCCTCGCCGCCACTGATGCGGCCCATGAGGGAGCCCAAGAGGCAGCCCGTGAGCTGGCTTCAATAGTCCGGGATATCAAGATCCGCCATCTCAAAGCACAACTCAAGCAGCTGCAGGATGCCATTCGTGCCGCGGAAGCGGCAGGCATGGCCGACCATACGACGCTGCTGGAGCGTTTTGCTGACGTCAGCGGTCAGCTTTCATCCCTAGAGCGCGAATCTCATGCCCAAAGCAGGTAAGCCCAAGGCGAAAGCCAAGAAACCAGCTAAGAAATCAGCCCGCCCCGTCCGCCGCATCGCCAAAGCCAAATCCGCCCGTTCCTCCCGCGGCCACAGCCAGAAACAACTGGCGACGCCCGGCGAGGAAGCCGTGCACAGGCTCATTCTAAAGGGCCGCCAGCGCGGATTCGTGACCGAGGACGAGGTGCTGGACGTGTTCAACGAGGTGGAGGAGTACGTAACCGTCTACGACGAGTTTTTGGATACCTTGGAACAGCAGGGGATGCAGGTGCTGGAAACGGAAGGCGGCATTCTGGACCTTACGGAGAAGAAAGAGGAGATATTCCAGCGCGCTAACCTGCCGACCGAGAAAAAACCCTACGACCTGTCGGAAATTTCGACCGATTCCATACAAATGTACCTGCGCGAGATAGGCAAGGTGCCTCTTTTGACGGCCGAAGAGGAGATAGCCCTGGCTAAGCGCAAGGAAAAAGGCGACGCCGAGGCTAAGCGCAGGCTTATCGAAGCTAACTTGAGGCTGGTGGTTTCTATCGCCAAGAAGTTCACAGGCAAATCCTTGTCCCTTTTGGACCTCATTCAGGAAGGCAACATAGGCATGTTCCGAGCCGTGGAGAAGTTCGACTATCGCAAAGGCTACAAATTCTCCACTTACGCCACCTGGTGGATACGCCAGGCCATTACGCGCGCTCTGGCCGACCAGTCGCGCACCATCCGCATTCCGGTACACATGGTAGAGACCATCAACCGGTTCCAGCAGGTGGAGCGCCAGCTCATCCAGGATCTGGGGCGTGAACCCCTGCCCGAGGAAATTGCGGCCGAGATGGGCGAGCCGGTTGAGAAGATACACCACATCATCAAGATTTCCCAAGAGACCATTTCTCTGGAAACAAGCGTGGGCGAGGACGAGGAAGACTCGACCTTGGGAGATTTCATTGAGGACGTGAAGACGGTTTCCCCGGACCGCGTGGCCGCCATGCAGCTATTGAGGGATCACGTGCGCGAGATAGTGGGGGAGCTTACGCCCCGGGAACAGAAGATACTGGAGATGCGTTTCGGTCTTCACGACGGCGTGTCGCACACCCTGGAGGAAGTGGGACAGGAGTTCGGCGTCACGCGCGAGCGCATACGGCAGATAGAGGCCAAGGCCCTAGAGAAGATACAAAACCACGTGCAGATGCGGAAGCTGAGGGACTACTAAGGCACAGAGTACGAAAACAACCCCGCAGGCGCGGGGTTGTTTTGGGTTCCGTGAGCCTACGCCTGTTCCATCTTGTTTTCGTTCATGTATTTTTTGCCTACAAAGGAAGAAACGTCGATTCCTGGATCGAATAGCTTAATCAAATCGAGGTCGGGCCGATCAAGTATTTCCATCCCTTCAATTTCGGCGCCCTTAAGAAGATTGCCTTTTAGTTCATCATATTCTTGGGCACCAAGGACGAAGTCTACATCGCCGACTTCCTCGTGTTGATCTGGTTTACGTACATACAAATAGGTATAAACTGTCTCCGGCACGTTTCCTTGTGCGGGAAACATGATCGGCTCAAGAAGACGATAATACTTATGGTTCCAGTTGTCGGACTCAGTCGTTAATTTCTTCCGTAATTCCGTGAGAAATTTATACTCGTCTTCATAATGACAAAATATTCCCAGGTTGCCGGCTACGGGCAGGTACCTACCAAAGACTTTCTTGCACAACTCAAAACAGTTGATGTGAGTGTACTTTATAGCCCTGAGCAATTGTTCCTCATTTTCAATCGGGCTGAACTTGTATGGTTTCATAAATCCATCTTACCAAAAAACGGTCCTGAGGACGATTATGTAGCTCCCTAGGGTGGGGCTCCTCTTCCTCCGCCCTCGCCGCAAGTCGGCTCGTCCTCCTCCAGAGACTGGCGCTCGCTGCGACTGCCGCTGGCAGTCGGTCGAGTCGCCTTCGAGTCCCGCCACGAGAATCCATATACCAAAACCACCCACCGTAAGGGTGAGTGTTTTTGGTATGGCTCCGGGGGTGGGACTCGAACCCACGACCAAGTGATTAACAGTCACCTGCTCTACCACTGAGCTACCCCGGAACAGCGTACTCATGTTACGAGAAGTCACGGGTCTTGGCAAGGGTGTGGCGCCTTCGGCATGGTGCTATACTGAGGCTATGAAGTACCACTATGTCATGATTTCAAGCGCCTACGCCTGGGGAGTGGCTTTGAACTTCATGCTCCTCCTGGTGCTGACGCTGTCGGTGGGCTTCGCCTACGGCTACCGTACCCGCGCCATTCCCGCGCCGCTGTCGGCGCAGGAGTGCATTGACGCCGGCGGCGAGGTGCGCAATACGGCGGGAAAGGCAGGCAGGTGCGCGCCGAACGAACTTGACTTGGGAGACGTCGAAGGATTGAGGTGCCCGTGCATCTGCTGCAAGTAGTAACACTTTACCCGCCGTAACGTTATATAGGCATATGAACCATACACCCTTGGCCAAGCCACGGCATGTAGCGCTTGTCTCGCTGGCGAGCCTGGCCTTGCTCGGCGCCGCCTGCGTTGCCCAGACTTCACCCGCCCCCAGGAATTCACAGGGCGGCAATTCCCCGGCCCCCACTATCACCGGCGAAGAGCCTGCGGTGAGCGATTCCATAGCGGTACTGGACCTGTCGAACCAGCGCATGACCAAGTTCCCCATGTACGTGCTAGACCTCGCGGAGCTTCAGGAGCTGAACCTGTCGTACAATAAACTTGAGGGCGCCATACCGGCCGAGATCAGGCATCTCGCGAACTTGAAGAAATTGGATTTGAGCCACAACCGGATGACCGGCCTGCCGGCCGAACTCGGACAGCTCAGCGAGCTGGAAGAGCTCGACGTGTCGTACAACCAGCTTACGGGCCTGCCTTACGAGCTCGGCAACCTAAAGAACCTGAAGCGGTTCGTGCTCACCGGCAACAGCTTCGCCGAGCAGGATCTGCAAGTCATTTTGAAGGGGAATCCGGATCTGGAAGTGGTGCGTTAGTCGCCGCGGCCGCAGTCGGCTGTGGTAGTATTGGGATATGGGTCGTGCTATACGCGTGTGGCTATCCTTGGCGCTTGCGCTCACCCTGGCGTGCGGGCCGGCTTTGGCAGTGGCCCAGCAGACCGGGGCCGAGAAGGCCGCGGCGCGCGAACAGCTGGAACAGGAAATACGCCAGATAGAGGAGCAGATAAAGCAGTACGAGCAGGATTTGAAGAGCATCAAGGGCGAGAAGACGACTCTGCAGAACAAGATACGCGAGCTCAGAAGCCGCCAGGCATCGCTCGGCTTGCAGATACAGGCCACCAGCCTGCAGATACAGAAGCTCACAAACCAGGCCGAGCAGACCCAGGAGTCCATCCGCGAGAACGAGGCGAGGAGCGGCGCCCTGAAGGAACAGCTGGCGGAATACCTGAGGCTGGTGCAGAAATACGACGAGCGCCCGTTCTACTACGGGCTGTTCTTGGGCGGAACGGTGAGCGAGACCCTGAACGACTACCGCGCCTACCTGCAGCTCATGGAAGGGCTGGACCAGGTGCTGGAGTCGGCCAAACGCGTGCGGAGCGAGCTGGACAGGCAGCTGGCGGAGCTTTTGGAACAGCAGGACGAGAACCAAAACCTGCTGTCGGTGAAATTGCTTCAGCAGGAACAGCTCATAGGCTCGGTGAGCGAGCAGAATACCCTATTGAAGCGTACGCAGGGCAAAGAGAGCGAGTACCAGAAAGCCATCAAGGATTCGCAGGCCCGCATGAAGGAGATACGCGGCCGCATCTACCAGCTTCTCGGCGTTTCCAGCCAGATAACGTTCGGCCAGGCCCTGGACATTGCCGCGTGGGTGGAAGGCCAGGTGGGCGTACGCGCGCCTTTCATTCTGGCCGTGCTGACGCAGGAATCGAACCTGGGGAAGAACGTGGGCACGTGCAATCGCCCGGGCGACCCGCCGGAGAAAGGCTGGCGCGTCATTATGAAGCCAGAGCGCGACCATGAGCCGTTCCTGGCAGTGACCAAAGAGCTCGGCATGAACCCGGACGAAACCCCGGTGTCGTGCCCCATGCGCAACGCGGACGGAAGCCAGCTCGGGTGGGGCGGCGCCATGGGCCCGGCGCAGTTCATACCTTCCACCTGGGTGGGGTACAAGTCACGGGTGGAGGCCATGACCGGCAAGACCCCGGCCAACCCCTGGGACATTCGCGATGCGTTCGTGGCCGCGGCCATTCTCCTGAAGTCGAACGGGGCCAACGGTACGGACCAGGGGGAGTGGAACGCCGCCATGCGCTACTTTTCCGGCTCCACCAATCTGAAGTACCGGTTCTACGGCGACAGCGTCATGGAGCTCACGGACAAGTACGAATCCGACATTGCGGAATTGAAATGAAGGCAGTACCGTGTCCTGTATCCAGTATTCTACAGACGACAAAGTTCATCACAAACAAAGGAGGGGCCATGCTGACCGTGGATGAAATACTGAGCGCGATGAGATTGCGCGAGATGTTGCCGCCTCGCCATTCGGGCGGAGCATGCTTCGGCGTCACGGACCCCGACCGTCTTCGTCCGCCGTCCCCGGACGCACCACGGCGCCTTGACCGCCGGCCCGAAGAAGACCGTGCTCCGAAACCGCTCCCGCCTCGCAAAGAAGAACCATGACAACAGCAGTGTTTTCTTGCGAACGCCCGAAAAAACCGGGCGTTTTGTTTTTATGTTACGTCTCGCCGGAGCAGGCGTTGTATAGAGTGCAGGGAAGTCTAGACCCCCTCGCCCCTAACCAGCCAGAAATGCCATGACGCGCTTATTCACCCGGCTCATCGACCTTTGGTACGAGTCGTTCGAAGCCTAAAGTTCCCCGACCCTTTATGTTCTGGCGCAAAACCATTACCATGGAGAGCACCAGGGGCCGCCGCTACGCCGAAGCCAGTCTTGCGTACGAACGGCTGCTCCGCCAAGGACTCACATGGAGAACGCTGAACTCAAAGCCATCACAGCCTGTCAGGCGGGAGAGCGCGCGGCCTTCGGCGTCGTTTACGACGCCTACGTAGAGCGTGTGTACGCGTTCTTGTTCTACAAGACGTACCACCGCGAAACGGCCGAGGACCTCACTTCCCAAACCTTCATGAAGGCCATGGAGCACATCGGGGATTACGACCCCCGCAAGGGCAAGTTCTCCTCCTGGCTTTATCGCATAGCGCAGAACACCTTTATAGACCACTACCGCGCCCGCAAGCTCACGGTATCCATGGACGAGGTGTTCGAGCTCGCGGCCAAGGGCTCGCTCATGAAGGACGTGGAGGCCAAGTTCGACCTCGCCCGCGTGCAGGCTTACCTCGGCAGTTTGGACGCGGAAACCCGCGACCTCATTCAGATGCGCGTATGGCAGGACCTGTCCTACGCCGAGATCGCCGAGATCGTAGGCAAGAACGAAGGCGCGGTGAAAATGGCTTTCTCGCGGGCACTCAGGGAGCTCAAGGGCCAGGTGCCGCTGGCCGGCTTCATCCTCCTCGGCCTCATG
The DNA here is from genome assembly GCA_964566145.1 of uncultured Gammaproteobacteria bacterium. Classification (GTDB taxonomy): domain Bacteria; phylum Patescibacteriota; class Patescibacteriia; order Veblenbacterales; family UBA10138; genus CAZMHN01. The sequence continues at coordinate 6,737 of CAZMHN010000001.1, read as the reverse complement.
CTTCAATGAACACTCGTATGGCGGACGACACTAAACAACTCGTAGCCGAGCTTATCTCGCTGGCGCCGGAACTCGCGGGACGCGAGCAGGAGCTTCGCGAGGTCGTGCGTGCGCTCGTGGCCTTGAGGCCCGAAGCCAGGCCCGATGCCGCTTTCGTGGCCGAGCTCAAACAGCGGCTGGTGGGACGCATTCCCGCCCCCGCTCCGCGCGCTTCTTCATTCACCTTTGCTATGCTATCACCATTGAAATTCACTTATGCTCTGGGCGGCCTGGCCGCTTTGGCCGTCGTCGCCCTGGTCATTGTCAGTACAGTCGTGCCCCTGTCGCCCAAACTGGGCAGACCGTCGCCTTTGGGAGGCTTGCACATAACGCGCGTCGGAGCCAACGCTTTCGGGCCCATTGAGGCGGGCCAAACCGCGGCGGCAACCGGTCTGGGCGGCGGCGGTCAGGTGGCCATGCGCAGTCAGGCCGAGTCTGCTCCTGCCGCGCCCAACGCCGCGCCGGCGCCGGCTTCGGATACCGTGGCTACGGTCGGCATGGCCGACGCGCCGCAAGCCGATGCCAAGCTTATAGCGCCCGCCGGGCCGGACGTCACCGTGCCGGCTTACACCACCTACCATTACAGCTATGTGGGAGATGAGCTGAAAGACCTTCCGGTGAGCGTGGAAGTGCTCAGGCGCGTGAAAGGCATAACTTCGGCTTCGGCCAGCGCGCTTATCAACTCCCTGAAGTTCGGCGGCATGAATCTGGGAAGTTTCGGCGGCAGTCAGCTTCAGCAGTTCACAGCGGCGCAAGATCAGGAGTTCGGTTACAGCATCAGCGTTGATCTGTTAGAGGGCGCGGTCAACATATTCGAGAACTGGCGCCGCTGGCCCAACCCTGCGGCACAGTGTCAGGACGAAGCCTGCTTCAAGCAGTATCAAATGGATTTTTCCGCGGTTCCCGCTGACGCCGACGTCATAGCCTTGGCCGATGCTTTCCTCAATGAGCACGGCATTTCCCGCGCCGATTACGGCGAGCCTTACGTGCAAAGCGACTGGCGCGTGCAGTACGAGCAAACCCAGGACAAGAGCCAGGCCTACGTGCCGGAAGTGCTCACCGTGCTGTACCCGCTGGTGCTGGAAGGCAGGAGCGTGTACGAGCAATACGGCGGCGCGCCCATGGGCTTAGGCGTGAACGTGAACGTGCGCTACGGCAGGGTTTCCGGCCTATGGAACCTTATGACGCAGAATTACGAAGCTTCGGCCTATGACGCCGCTAACAGCGTGGACGCCATTCTGGCTTACCTCAATTCCCAGAACCAGGGCTACCCCATGCCTTTGATGTACCCCGTGCCGGAAGGACAGCCAAGCCAGCCAGAGCAGGTGGAGATAGGGCTGGGCACGCCGACTCTGGGATACATGCGCTACTGGCAGTACCAGAACAACGAGTCCAAGGAGCTGTTGTTGCCTGCACTCGTGTTCCCGGTCCAGACAGCGCAAACCACCTATGCTTATTATCCGAAACAGGTAGTGGCGCCGCTGGTCAAGGAATTCCTAATCTCAGACAATTCAGGCGGCCCTATCCGCATTATGAATTCCGCGGTGCCCCCGGCTTCAGTTGGAGGTTCCAGCGGCAGTTCCGGCAGCGGCACCATGCAGGTATTGCCAATGGAGGACGCGCCGTCGCCAGTCCCGGTCGAGCCTGAAATGTAGCTTCTGGGCATATGGAACGCACGCCCAAGCTCATACTGTTCATAGTGGCCGTAGCCGCCGTAGCCGGGCTTGTCATTTTGTACTCTTTGAACGGCTTCGGTCCCAAGGACAGGGCGGAGGAGCCGGCGCCGTCCGCCACCATGCGCCTTGAGGTGTTCTTCTCGAACGCGAAGCTTGACCCGCCCGGCACCTACGACTGTTCGCTTGTGTATCCGGTTTCGCGCACCGTGTCCAAGGACCCGAACATCACCCGCGCGGCCCTCATGGAGCTTTTAAAGGGCCCGACGCCGGAAGAGCAGGCCCAAGGGTACACGTCGTTCTTCTCGGACGCGACCCGCGACATTTTGCAGAGCGTGCGCGCGGACCAAGGCGTGGCTTACGTTGATTTCAAGGATTTCCGTTCCGTCATTCCCAACGCTTCGTCTTCCTGCGGGAGCGCGCAGTTCTTTGCGCAGGTGGAAACAACCTTGAAGCAGTTTCCCGGCATAGGCCGCGTCATTTACGCCATAGACAAAATACCCCAGACGTTCTACGACTTCATGCAAATAGGCTGTGATTGGAAATCCACCACCTGCGACGGGGCCAATTTCCCGTGAAGTAATGCATAAGAAAACGCCCTGTTCCGCGGTTTCGCGGAACAGGGCTTTTTGTACAGCTTCATTTCTTGGCTGACTGGTCTGGCGGGTGGACCAGTCCGCCAGGTATAGGCTTCAGGCAGGCGAGAACGAACTGGGTCAGCTCTGAGAGATAGACGTAATGCACGTTGTGGACAATCTCCCATATTTCGTTCACTGGTTTCCCTGTCGCTCGCGCGATGCGTACGGCATCCATGAAGGCGGCTTTTTTCATAGTGTGTGTTGGGTGGCCTGTGGCACGTTAGTTTTTGCCCGGCTTGGGTGGCTGGCGAAGAGTGTAATAGGCGAGCAGAAACAGCAGGTAAATGGCTACTCCCATGGGCCATGGGGTAATCATTGCCCCAGCGGTCCTAAGCGCCAGGGCCAGCCAGTCCATCTCGCTGTTCAGGTGGCCGAAGTCGAGCCCAAAGGCCAAGGTGAAGGCGAACGTACTGCATGCCAGTAGCGGGCCCAAGATAAGCCTTGGGATTTCGCCCGGGAAGCGTATGGAGCCGGGTACGTGGTCCGACGTTACGTGGGCGAGCCATGTGCTTAGGAAGCTGATGATAAAGCACATGCCCACCATCAGGGGAGCGCCGTCTTCGAACACGAAGGCTTTCGGAGTCTTGTAAGGCTCGTACTCGATGAGCGAGAAGTAGGCCAGAACCCCCGCCGCCCCGAGCAAGAAGTAGACAAGGCCGCGAAACGGCCTGCTGTATTGCAATTCCTCTTTCAGTGACATGGTTCCCCCTAGGCTGTGGTGTCGCAGAAGATTAGTTTAGCCACGGTTGTTGATATGAAGTACGTGGGCGTTGAGGACATGAGCGCGATTATCCCGCATACTGCGGCGTATTCGAGCCCGGTGGTGATTCCAAGGAAGAGGCAGTAGGCGGTCAGGGATACGAGCCAGGCTTCTTTGATGTAGCGCCGGTCTTTGGTGATGCAGGCCGTGGCGATTATCAGCCCCATCACCAGGAGTATTCCGCAGGTGACGGCATGTCCTTGCGGGTCGGCTGATGGACGTTCGCCCCACAGTGGTCCCACGGGGGTAGCCAGCTCAAGCGTGAGCCAGGCCAGGGCGGCGCATGAAAGCGCGAACAAGAACTCATGGCGCCTGGCGGCGCGGTCCAGTAATTCAGGCAGGCGGAAAGCCAGCACTATGAGATTGGGAATGTAAATGGGCATGTTTCCTCCGTGGTTGCGAGTGTTTGATGTCGGTTTTTTGCGTGCCGCCAGCCTAGCGCCGTCGGGCTCCTTGTGTCAATGAGGTCTTGTGTACGCTACACTATGTAAAGTATGGCTTTCGGACTCTCGGTTCCCGCGCTCATTGCGCCGGCGTTCATGAGCGGCGTGCTCATGTTCCTGGCGCCGTGCACCCTGCCTTTGCTCCCGGCCTATTTGGCTTTCATCAGCGGCGTGTCCTTGGACGAACTGAAGAATCCTGGCCGCGTGCATCTAGCCAGGCAAAAGGTGGTATGGAACGGATTGTGGTACGTGGTCGGTTTCAGCCTGGTGTTCATACTTCTGGGGAGCGTGTTCGGCGCGGCCGGTTCGTTCCTGGGCGGACACCGGGAGTTTTTAGCACGTGCGGGCGGCGTCGCCGTACTGTTCTTCGGCCTCACGCTTTTAGGGGTCATACGCTTCAGTTCGCTTGCGCGGGAATCACGCTTCCATCTGGAAGGCGCGCTCAAGCCCGGACACCCGGTGTCGTCTTTTTTGTTCGGCGCCACGTTCGCATTCGGCTGGACGCCGTGCATCGGGCCCATCCTTGGTTCGGTACTGCTCCTGGCTTCGCACTCGGCCACGGCCGGCCGGGGAGCCCTGCTCCTTTTGGTGTTCTCCCTCGGATTGGCCGTGCCGTTCATGGCTATGGCCTTTGGCTTCGGCTGGGCCGCCAGGCACTTGTCGCGCTTCGGCCGGGCCCTGCGCGCCGTCGAACTCATTGGCGGGGCCGCGCTTACGTGCCTTGGGCTACTGCTCATTTTCGACAGGTTCGACTGGTGGCTGAGGCTGGCCTACCGGCTGTTCCATTTCGTGAACTATTCGCGGCTGTTGGACTATCTGTAATATGGATTTCCTGCAAGCAATCCTGCTCGGGGTGGTGGAAGGGGTGACCGAGTTTTTGCCCGTGTCCTCGACCGGACATCTCATACTGGCGGAAGGCCTGTTGGGCGTGCCGCCGAGCGGGTTCTGGACCAGCTTCACCGTGGCCATACAGCTGGGTGCCATTCTGGCCGTGGTAGCGCTGTATGCCAAGAAGCTCATGCGCGACGGCAGGCTCATGTCCCTGGTCGTGGCCGCGTTCCTGCCCACGGCTGTGGTCGGCCTGGCGGTTTATCCGTACGTAAAGCACTATCTGCTTGGCAATCAAACTGTCGTGCTGGCGGCGCTTGCCCTGGGCGGGCTGGCCATAGTCGTGTTCGAGCGCTTCTACCGCGCCCCGCAAGGCTTGGAGCTTGCCAGCCTTACCTACGGCCAGGCTTTGAGCATAGGCCTGTTCCAAACCATCGCCGTTGTCCCGGGCGTGTCCCGTGCCGCCGCTACCGTCATTGGCGGATTGCTCCTGGGGCTGAAGCGCACCGCCATAGTGGAGTTCTCTTTTCTTCTGGCCATTCCCACCATGGCCGCGGCCACAGGCCTGGACCTTTGGGAAACCGGAGCCTCGTTCGCGCCGCGGGAGTGGGGCGTGCTGGCCGCCGGGTTCGCCGTGTCTTTCGTCACCGCCTGGCTGGCGGTGAGGTGGCTCCTTGGGTACGTGTCCCGCCGCTCGTTCGCCGCCTTCGGCTGGTACCGCATCGGACTGGCGTTCGTTTTCCTGGTGGCGCTTTGGTTCTGGCGTACCTAGCCAAGCTCGGTGCATACTCCGCATATTTCTCGCAATGCCATAGTGTCCGTGGCCGGAACAGCCGTTTTTTTGTCCGGCCGGACATTTTTATGTAATATAGATAGGGAGGAGGGGTAAGGTTCGTGATATGACCGTTCAAGCCAGAACGCCACGTACGAAACTACTACTATCCATGCTGGCGGCCGCAGGCAGTGGCACGGTCGAGTTCTTCAGGTTTTTCTACGATGTTCAAAGGGGCGGTTCGGCCTATTTAGTAGGTGGCCGGGCGAAAGTTCTTGAGTTGCGGCGGCTACGGAACGAGGCCGTCGCTCGTCGAACTCTCAGGGTGTTGCAACAGAATAAGTACGTCAGAGCCCGTAGGATTGGAAAGCGATTGATGGTCGAGCTTACCGATAAGGGCCGGGTAACGATTCTGGCGCAACATTTGCGGACAGCTCGCCCGCGGCGCGACGGCTGGCGCACCGTAGTCATCTTTGATGTCCCTGAATCCGAGAGGTCCATTCGTCGTCAACTCAGGCTGTTTTTGTGCCAAGCGGGTTACAAGCGGCTACAGCAGAGCGTATGGGTGAGCAGGGGAGACGTGTATGCGGGTACAGTCGAGTTCGTCCGTCAGGCCAGAGCCAAGCTTTGGGTGAATGTGTTCCTGGCCAGGGATTTTCTGGCCGAGCCGGCTCGGTACGATCGGTAGTTTCTGCTGGTGTTTGTGGTAGTGAGTCGGTGGTAACGCCTGGTTCATGATGTACGTTTTTATGTCCGGCCGGACATAAAAACGTACAGATGGCCATAGACAGAAATAAGAAAAAGGCCCGCCGGAAGTTGCCGGCGGGGCGTTTTTGGGACAACGGGGGATTTCAGGAGGCGGCTTCGGACGCCTTGTGCGGCTCTGAGAGGCTGGCGATGATTTCCGTGGAGGTGAAACCTATGGGCGTTGCTCTTGATTTCAGCTCTTCCGGCAAGAGGCTTGATGCCACGGTAAGAACCACGCACGAGCGTTTGAACTGGATGCGCGTGATTTTGGTGACGCCGAGCCCGGGGCCGAACTCGTCCGAGTCAGCTTCGGTAAAGCTGGAGACGGTCAATTTTGCTAAGGTCATGTGAGTTCTCCTTCTTGTTTGTGTTGGGCACAGTCTAGCGGCGCTCGGTTCGGCTGTCAAAAGTGAACAGGCCCTTGCTTTGCAAGGGCCTGCAGGCTTTCGTGTTAGACGGCGCGGTGCCGATACGCGCGCTCGGGACGGAACAGCATATGTTCCGGGATGGGCGCTGGCTTGGGCCTGGGGGAACGCTTCACGAGCGTGACGCTGGTGAAGGCGCGGATGAGATCCGCGACAATGGCGTCGTCGCGCCAAGGTTCCGCGTCGTTGTCCACGGACAGTTCGAAGATCCCTTCCTTGGTGTGGAAATGCTTTCCGCCTTCAGTCATGGTTGTGGGGCAGTGGGTTATTTCGCTGACGCGCGCCAGCAGGTCGTCAGGCGTCAAGCCGACTGTTCCGGGCACGGATAGCCGGATTATCATGGGCGCCTCCTTTTGAATAGGTGGCAAATAATGGGTGGTTTGCAAACAGCCGTGTTTTTGGAGAACATGCC